>NZ_JAKGAW010000007.1:0-126297 GCF_021532475.1 Pseudoalteromonas sp. APAL1
CACATGACTCCATGACAACTTTACAACAAGGAGAAGTGGTGAGTATGGTCAATAGCTCTTTTCTGCTCACCGCTTTATTACTTTGTAGTTTTTGATGAAGAAACTTACCGACTTGAAAAACATTTTTTGCCAAGTCGATGCTAATTAGGTTAAATTTTGACATGTATGGATTCCTTATTGGTAAAAGTAATTGTCCAATTTCTTTATACCGTACTCACCCTATTTGGGGGAGGAGTCCATACATCTCCTACACGCATCTCCCACCAACAACACCGTTCGGCTTAAAGCTTACAGCTCAAACCTCTGCTTTACCTTTTCGATAATCTCAACATTCGCAGCTGGAAAGCTGTAATCATCAAGCTCGCTCAGTGCAACCCACTTACCTTGTTGGCCTTCTGCACCATGGGCAGTGCCTGTGAAATCATCAACAATGTGCACATCTAAGCGCACGCATTTATCGCCGTAGTCATGCTCGATAACCATTAGCTCTTCGCTGCCGTTTACGGTTAGGTTTACTTCTTCTAACAGCTCACGCTGAAGTGCTGCAAACACACTTTCGCCTTGCTCTACTTTACCGCCAGGGAATTCCCACAAGCCGCCTTGGTGTTTATCGTCTGGGCGCTTACAAATAAATAACTGCTGATCTTTATAAATAACGCCAACAGCAACATGCACTACATTTTTTGTCATTTGTTATTCCTCAATCATAAAAAAAGCGACGCAAGCGTCGCTTTTTATCAGCGTATTATGGTTACTTTAATTTACCGCAACACTGTTTAAATTTATTACCTGAACCACATGGGCAAGGTTCGTTACGGCCAACTTTTGGCTCTGCACGGTGAGTTACTGTAGCACCTTCTGGTGTTTCGCCACCAATGTGCTCAGCTTCTTCGTGTTGGTATTCACGTGGTGCATTTTCGCTACGACGATGTTGCTCTTCAACTTTCTCAACATCTTCTTCTGCGCGAACTTGCACTTTACTTAAAATACCAACAACGTCGATTTTTAAGTTCTCAAGCATTTCAGAGAATAGCTCGAATGACTCACGCTTGTACTCTTGCTTTGGATTCTTCTGTGCGTAACCACGTAAGTGGATACCTTGACGAAGGTGGTCCATCGCTGCCAAGTGATCTTTCCAGTGTTGGTCTAGGCTTTGTAGCATAATCGCTTTTTCGAATTGACGTAGTACAGACTCACCTACCATCTCTTCTTTTTGCTTGTATGCTTGCTCAACCGCTTCTTCGATACGCTCACGAAGTTTTTCTTCGTATAGTTTGCTATCGTCAGCTAACCATTGTGAAATTGGCAGCTCAATTAAGAAGTCCAGTTTTAAGCGCTCTTCAAGACCTGGAATATCCCACATTTCAGCTAAGCTTTGCGGTGCAATATATTGGTCAATCGTACTGTTAAGAACGTCGCTACGAATTGCAGTGATAGTTTCTGAAATATCGCCTTCTTCAAGTAGCTCGTTACGCTGTGAGTAAACAACACGACGTTGGTCGTTTGCTACATCATCGTACTCAAGTAGTTGCTTACGAACGTCGAAGTTGCGTGCTTCAACTTTACGTTGTGCGTTTTCGATTGCGCGGTTAACCCAAGGGTGCTCAATCGCTTCGCCACGTTGCATACCAAGTTTACGCATCATGTTAGTCATGCGCTCACCAGCGAAGATACGCATTAGCGCGTCGTCCATTGATAAATAGAAACGGCTTGAACCCGCATCACCTTGACGACCAGAACGACCACGTAACTGGTTATCGATACGACGAGACTCGTGACGCTCAGTACCAATGATGTGTAAGCCTCCCGCTTCGATTACTGCATCGTGACGTTTTTGCCACTCATCTTTAATCGCTTTGATTTGTTCATCAGTCGGGTTTTCTAGCTTTTCAACTTCGCTGTGCCAGTTACCACCTAACACGATATCGGTACCACGACCGGCCATGTTAGTTGCAATGGTTACTGTGCCAGGTAAACCTGCATCAGCAACAATGTCTGCTTCTTGCGCGTGGAACTTAGCATTAAGTACGTTGTGCTTAATTTTTTCTTTACGTAAGAACTGCGATAAGTACTCAGAGCTTTCGATAGAAATCGTACCCACAAGTACCGGTTGACCGCGTTCTTGACAATCTTTGATATCAGCAAGAATTGCTTCGTACTTCTCTTCTTGTGTTAAGTACACAAGGTCAGCACGATCGTCACGGATCATCGGTTTGTTAGTTGGCATTACTACGGTGTCTAGACCATAGATAGACTGGAACTCAAACGCTTCGGTGTCTGCTGTACCTGTCATACCCGCTAATGTGTCGTATAAACGGAAGTAGTTTTGGAATGTGATTGATGCCAATGTTTGGTTTTCGTTTTGAATGCGCACACCTTCTTTTGCTTCAACAGCTTGGTGTAAACCTTCTGACCAACGACGACCTTCCATTGTACGGCCTGTATGCTCATCAACGATGATAACTTCGTTTTCTTTAACAACGTAATCAACGTCTTTTTGATACAACTTGTGAGCTCGTAGCGCCGCATACACATGACTTAATAATGTGATGCTAGAAGCTGAGTAAAGTGAATCACCTTCTTCGATTAAGCCACGCTCAATTAATAGTTCTTCAACTTTAATTTGGCCACGCTCAGTTAAGTGAACTTGCTTAGATTTTTCGTCGATAGTGAAGTCGCCGTCACCTTCAACGCCTTCTTCATCTTCTTTTTCTTGTAGCTCAAGTTCTGGCACAATTTTGTTGATTTCGATGTAAAGCTCAGAGCTGTCTTCTGCAGGGCCTGAGATAATAAGCGGCGTACGCGCTTCATCGATTAGGATTGAATCCACCTCATCCACTACTGCGTAGTAAAGTGGGCGTTGCACACGCTCCTCAATGCTAAATGCCATGTTATCGCGAAGATAATCAAAGCCAAATTCGTTATTCGTACCGTAAGTAATGTCGGCAGCATAAGCGATTTTCTTTTGCTGTGGCATCATGCCTGGTACGTTGCAGCCTACTGTTAGGCCTAAGAATTCAAATAATGGACGGTTAGTTTCGGCGTCACGTTTTGCAAGGTAGTCATTCACTGTAATAACGTGAACACCTTTACCTGTTAAACCACGAAGGTATGCAGGTAATGTTGCAGTAAGTGTTTTACCTTCACCGGTACGCATCTCTGCGATACGACCTTGATGTAACACCATACCACCTAGTAGCTGTACGTCGAAGTGACGCATGCCATTTACACGCTTAGATGCTTCACGTACCACAGCAAATGCTTCTGGTAAGATATCATCTAGGCTTTGTCCGTTATCGTAACGCTCTCTAAATTCAGCTGTTTTTGCTTTTAAATCTTCATCAGAAAGCGCTTCTAATTGCTTTTCAAGCGCATTAATTAGAGCGACCGTCTTTCTTAGGTTTTTAATAGTGCGGTCATTGCGACTACCAAAAATCTTGGTAAATAAATTAGATATCATGATAAAACCGTTACAATATATTCTTTGTTAGCTAGTCATTAGCTAACCCACTTTCTTCAATTGATAATTAATATGCGCTTATGCTCATGATGTAGGGCATATTAATTAACAATTTATCAGTACGCTGTTCAAAACACCGCTTATTTCGTGCGCTATCATACCAGAGTCTGCGCAACATCAAACCTTCTGTGTGTGAAGATATGGAATTTCGGCAAGAAAATTTAAAAATCAGCCATAATCTTTGATCTAACCCCATAAAAAAGGTGAAAACAAGACCACTGAGTAGATATGGCGACAATTGAAATAAAATCAAGATCAGGGATGAAAAAAGGAGCTCAATTGTAGGCGCGATTTTATATCGCGAAACCAGCGAAAGTGAAAAATAATATTCACAAAGAGGTTATTGTCTCTCCTTCTCTTTCTCTGTGCTCTCTGTGTCCTCTGTGGTTAGAAAAAAGATATTTAACTCACAAAGAGGTTATGAGGCGCTACGCTTTAGAGGAAAACAAAAACATAATTATCACTTTCTCATTCACTTCTCTTTGTGCAAATTTTTTAAAACATATTGAACCACAGAGTACACAGAGGCGCTTCGCGCTACACAGAGAAACCAATATTTACAAAGAGATTATTGTCTCGCTTTCTCTTCCTCTGTGCTCTCTGTGACCTCTGTGGTTAGAAAAAAGATATTTAACTCACAAAGAGGTTATGAGGCGCTACGCTTTAGAGGAAAAAAATTAAGTAAGTTATTGGTTTACCTCATTCTCTTCTCATTCACTTCTCTTTGTGCAAATCTTGTAAAAACAATATTTGAACCACAGAGAACACCGAGGCGCTTCGCGCTACACAGAGAAACCAAATAATCACTAAGAGATTATGGGCACTCCGCGCTTCAGTGAATAACGATTTACAATCTACTATTCTCTTCCTCTGTGCTCTCTATGTCCTCTGTGGTTAGAAAAAAGATATTTAACTCACAAAGAGGTTATGAGGCGCTACGCTTTAGAGGAAAACAAATTAAGTAAGTTATTGGTTTACCTCACTCTCTTCTCATTCACTTCTCTTTGTGCAAATCATGTAAAAACAATATTTGAACCACAGAGAACATAGAGGCGCTTTGCGCTACACAGAGAAACCACTATCAACAAAGAGATTATGGTCTCGCTTTCTCTTCCTCTGTGCTCTCTGTGACCTCTGTGGTTAGAAAAAAAGATCTTTAACTCACAAAGAGGATTAGAGGCGCTACGCTTTAGAGGAAAACAAATTAAGTAAGTTATTGGTTTACCTCATTCTCTTCTCATTCACTTCTCTTTGTGCAAATCTTGTAAAAACAATATTTGAACCACAGAGAACACCGAGGCGCTTCGCGCTACACAGAGAAAATAAATATCACAAAGAGATTATGAGGCGCTGCGCTTTAGAGAAAGTAAAAAAATGAACCTGTGGTTCTCTCATTTCTTTCTCATTCACTTCTCTTTGTGAGAAAGATCTGACGCGCGAAATAAATTTCACGCCTACATAAAACGTAGGTGTCACGCTTGCTTGGCGCGCATGCCATACAACGCTAATCATGCACATCAACACATAACCAACAGGCAATACTGGACAACTCAAAACTGACGGCTGAAAGCTGATGGCTTTACTTATTTTTTCCGCCCGTGTTGGGCTAAGCGCTCTAATTTTTCTTTTAACGATGGAGGAGCGTCAGCAGCGATAGCTGTTAAATAGTCCGCCGTTTGTTCACTCATATGGCGCTTTGCTTGCGGTTTTTTTTCAGCTTCTTTTGATATAGATAAGCGCTGAGTAGCTTGTGGGTTGGCGGTAATTTTAATTTGTCCAAGCTCTACCATGCCAGCGGCACGAAAATGCGAGAGCATATCCATTTTTAAATAATTTAAACGCAGTGCAATCGGTGCAGAAACCGCTTCAATCATCAAAGTACCATCGCGGTAATTACTTACCCGGCATTTTTTGGAAAGCGTTTCACCTAAAAACTCGTCTAAAATCGTTTGTTGACTCGACAGGCCTTGGGTTTTACCAGCATAAGACGCTAAACGACCACTCAAGCCCGCCATAATATCGCCAAGAGCCTTTGGCGCATATCTATCTTTTGCCATTAAATCTTCTACCTAAAGGGGTTAATCACCACATAGGGAATATACCACCTACGTAAATATGAAGCTATTAGGTTTAAGGCACAAGGTGCGAGATGCGATTTTGTTAATGTAAGTCGTCATTTATGGCAACAAGATATTACGTACGTTTCATCAATGACGCGCTAAAGCACGACCTACAAAAAAGCGCGAAATAAATTTCACGCCTACATCAAAGACATCTAATCGCACAAAGAGGGTAAGAGGCGCTGCGCTTTAGAGGAAACAAAAACGTAATTATTACTTCCTCATTCACTTCTCTTTGTGTAAAAAATATTTGAACCACAGAGAACACCGAGGCGCTTCGCGCTACACAGAGAAGCCACTATCAACAAAGAGATTATGGTCTCGCTTTCTCTTCCTCTGTGCTCTCTATGTCCTCTGTGGTCAGAAAAAGATCTTTAGCTCACAAAGAGGATAAAAACCGCTTCGCTTTGAAGTAAAAATTAAGTAAGTTCTTGGTTTACCTCTTTCTCTTCTCATTCTTTTCTCTTTGTGCACATCGTATAAAAACATGTTTAACCACAGATCTCATTGTAAAAATATTTTCGGCACTAAAGCACCTCCTACCTGCATCACCCATTCCGCTGAAAGCTTCTTGAACTCTTTAATCGTTTAAAAATAATTCTTTGCGATTGCTAGCTCCAATAATATTTTTCCTTTGGGGTTTCTGGTACTCTTTTCCTTTATTTTTTAACTTATTCACACAATGACACAACACTCTCTTACTTTAATCGTATTAGCCGGTGGGCTTGGTAGTCGTTTTGGCGGAAACAAACAAATAGCAGAGATCCCAGGGTTGGGCTGCACCATAATGGAATTAAGCATTCGTGATGCGATAAAAGCGGGTGTAAGCCAAGCTGTTATTATCATAAATAAAAAAATCCGCGCCGAACTTGAAGCAACCATACTACCTCGCTTACCTAAATCACTTGAGGTTGTGCTTGTTGAACAAGAAATTAGTATGGTACCTGAGCAGTACAGCCATTTAGCGAAAGATCGTATTAAGCCTTGGGGAACTGGGCATGCTCTGTTATGTGCAAAGCCCTATGTAAAGAACCCCGCTATTGTCATCACCGCTGATGATTATTATGGGGCATCCTCTTTTGAAATAATGGCTAAACACTTTAAAAATAATAACGATTGGGCCATGGTTGGTTTTCCAATCAAAAACACACTTTCTGAACAAGGTGGTGTAAATCGTGGTGTTTGTGAAGTGAATGAACAGCAACAACTTACTAATGTGATTGAGTATTTAAATATAAAACTTGAAGATAAGACCTTGTATGGTGACAACCCTCAGGGTAAGCGCGAAGTAATTTCGAACGAAGCTCTAGGCTCTATGAGTTTTTGGGGAGTAACGCCAAACATATTCAACGAGTTAGAATTAGGCTTTGCGCAATTCCTAGAACATAATGACAACGGTGTCACAAAAGAGTATTATTTACCGGATCAAATCCAAACTGCTGTTAAAAACAATCAACAATCTGTCATGGTCTATCAAGCGCAATCAGCCTGGTATGGCGTCACTTACAGAGAAGAGCTAGAAAAGGTTTCGAAAAAGCTTTATGAATTACATCATGGACGAACAACCAGCAACCACAGCTGTTCAAACGCATTTTAAAAGTGAACTTTCTATGAAGTCTAACCCTGTTGCAGAACACTTATCAGAGTGTTTTGGCCTAAATAAAGTGGATATTAGCCTAAAACCGATTGGCAATGGCCATATAAATACCACCATGCTATTAAAAGCAGATGATCAAGCACTTGTGGTTCAAAAATTAAATACAACTGTTTTCCCGAATCCTGAACAACTTGTTGAAAATGCTCGCTTAATTGAACAGCATTTAACTGAAAAGCACGACAATGGTGAATATAACCTCGACATTATTCGTCATGTACCGACCATTCAAAATGACTTTTTAGTGGAATGTGATCAAGGCGTGTGGCGCGCACTCGAATTTATTGGCGGCAGCTACAGTGAAGATGTGGTAGCAACCATATCGCAAGCACAAACTGCAGCCAATGCATTTGGACAATTTGCTTTAGCCTTACAAGATTTTCAGGCTGATCAGTTGCATCATGTTATCCCTGATTTTCATAATTTAGCAATGCGTTTTGACGCGTTCAAAAACGTGTTAGCAAAAGATCCAGCAAGCAGAGTAGCGCTATGCCAAGACGATATTGACTTTTGTTTAGCACAACAAGGTTTAGTAACTGAACTTAAAGAGCTTGAGGGTAAGATCCCACTTAGACCTTGCCATAATGACACTAAAATCAACAACATGCTGTTTTGCACACAATCTGACGATGCAAAAGCAGTGATTGACCTAGACACCTGTATGCCGGGTTATTGGTTATTTGATTTTGGCGATATGGTGCGCACCTTCTGCTCACCTGAGCAAGAAGATTCTACTAATTTGAGCAATGTTCGTGTTCGTGAAGAGATATTTGCAGCGATTGTAAAAGGTTATGTTGAGCCTTTAAAAGATGTGATCACCGACACTGAAAAAGAAAGCTTTTGGTTAGGCACAAAAGTAATGACCTTTATGATCGGCCTACGCTTTTTAACAGACTTTATTGATGGCGATAATTACTTTGCTACCAAGCATGCAAACCATAACCTAGAGCGTGCCCGTAATCAGTTTGCTCTTTACCGTGATATTCTTGAAAAAGAACATACTTTAAAAGCGATTTTAGAGATAAATAAAGGTTAGAGTTGCTGGTTGCTAGTTGCTAGTTGCTAGTTGCTAGTTGCTAGTTATCGTAGGCGCGATTTTATATCGCGCATAAACCGTAGGCGTCACGCTTGCTTGGCGCGTCTTACATTAAACTCCCAAGCAACAAAACATTTTGAACCACAGAGAAACCAATATTTACAAAGAGATTTAGTCTCTTCCACTGTGTTCTCTGTGACCTCTATGGTTAGAAAAAAGATCTTTAATTCACAAAGAGGACAAGAGGCGCTGCGCTATAGAGGAAAACAAATTAAGTAAGTTATTGGTTTACCTCATTCTCTTCTCATTCACTTCTCTTTGTGTAAAACAATATTTGAACCACAGAGTACACAGAGGTGCTTCGCGCTACACAGAGAAACCAATATTTTCAAAGAGGTTATTATCTCTCCTTCTCTTCCTCTGTGCTCTCAGTGTCCTCAGTGGTTAGAAAAAAGATATTTAACTCACAAAGAGGATAAGAGACGCTGCGCTTTAGAGGAACAAAAATTAGCTAAGTTCTCGGTTTACCTCATTCTCTTCTCATTCACTTCTCTTTGTGCAAATCTTGTAAAAACAATATTTGAACCACAGAGAACACCGAGGCGCTTCGCGCTACACAGAGAAACCAATAATTACAAAGAGATTTGGTCTCTTTCTCTGTGCTCTCTGTGGTTAGAAAAAAGATATTTAACTCACAAAGAGGATAAGAGACGCTGCGCTTTAGAGGAAAACAAATAAAGTAAGTTATTGGTTTACCTCATTCTCTTCTCATTCACTTCTCTTTGTGTAAAACAATATTTGAACCACAGAGAAACCAAATAATTACAAAAAGATTATATTCACTGATGCTCTTAACGCGCGTAGTGAAAACAATAGTGCCAACAGTAGGCTTTCATGGCACAGATCATCAGAGTAAGCTCAAGATGGGCTAAAAGTTCTTAAAAAGCAGACAAAAAAAAGCCGCTTAAAGCGGCTTTTTTCATGGCAGGGCTATTAAGCCCTAGGTATTACTAACAAATCTATTAGTTAGCACTTGTAGTTACATCACAAGTGATTGCACGGTTGATAGTAACATCTGAACCGGCTTCAACTTGCTCAACAACGCCACCATTAGCATTAAGAGAAGCTAGCGCACCAGAGTACTTAACACTAACAAAATAAGTTTCACCTTCGATCATGTTAGTTAGAGTATATACACCACCACCATTAGATGTTGCTTTCTCTCTAGCTTTATTTTGATCTAAGTAGTATTTAACGTTTGAACCAGTAGCTGTAACTGGTGCTGCACTTTCGTCATTGCTACAAGTTGTAGTTAAAGTAACTACTGAATCAACAAGAGTAACTTCAGCAGGTGCAGTTACAGAAGCATTAATTGTAGTACCACAGATAGCTTCCTCACTAACTGAGTCATACCAAACATCATTAGTCTTCTTGTCTACTAACGTGATTCTAGCAGTACCATCTGCTGCAAACTTTTTACCAGAAATAGTTACTGAATCAACTTCACTAGCTTTAAGTACTTTAGTTAATGAATCAGTCTCAGATTCAAATTTTAACTGTAAGCCTTTAGCAACAGATTCACTGAAGTTAATAGTAACTTGGTCATTTGCACAAATAGCAGTTTCAGTAGTTGCAGCAAAGAAAGTTAAGTGATCAGTCATGAAGCTAGCATTGTAGAAGCTGCCATCTGCCATTAGATCTTTAACTTCAACTTGCTGAGTTTCAGTTGTCCATACACCAGTGTCTTCGTTTTGAGAAACAAGTGTTAACATATCACCAGTTGAAACACCTTTGTCAGCTGGGATAGCCATTGAAACTGTAATTGGTTGAGAGAACTTCTTAATTTTAACGCCGTTGCTGTCAACCATTTCAACACTTGCAACACCTACAGGTTGTTTAACTGTAGTTGTAGAACCAGCATTTAAACCTTCAGGAGTAATAGCAGCGCCTGCAGATGAGCTTGTATCAGCAGCTGTTACGCTAAGAGTTACAGAGTCACCTTCTACTGGGTTACCGTCTGCATCTTGTAAAACTGTACCACCAGGAACAGTTACTGCAGCTGTAGCTTTACCATTTGCAACACCACCAGTGATAGGATCTGCAGAGCTACCGCCAGAAACTGTAGAACTAGTTTCTTCAACAGCTAGACCTTCCGTTTCTTCAGATACTACTGGTAGTAATACTTCTAAGTCACCTTCGCTTAATTCTGAAAGGTCGATTACAAATGTTTTTTGTACATAAGAATCAGCCATAACAACAGCAGTTACTGAATTTACGTCTGCGCCATCTTTAAGTAAGAAAGAGAAGTTACCATCTTCAGTTGTAACAGAAGTAACTGCATTACCTTCTTCGTCAACAAGACTAGTAGAAGCAACACCGTTTTCGAAAAACATTACAGTTGAAGGAACAACATTTAATGTAGCACTGTCAACAATGTTACCGTTTACAACTGCACCAAGTTCAGCTGGCGCTTCAGGTGGAACAACTACTTCTGTAGGTGGATCAATCGGATCTGGCACGACCTCATTTTTGTCGTCATCACTCGAACAGCCTGAAAGAGCAAAAACAGATGCTACAGACATTGCTAGTAGCGTTTTTTTGTTAGTAAACATAGGGAGTCCTTTTATTCCTTTTTAAAATAAACGTATCAAATAAGGTCGAGATATAAGGGAAATCACTAGCTAAACCCATAGCTAAAAGTATTATATAGAATGATTTCCCACTGCTACCTAATAGGTTAAATAACAATCACAACATTTGCAACTATCATTTTACACAAAGAGCCTTTATTTTACTAAAAAAGGCTCAATAAAAATTATAGATAATATTTACAATCCAGCAATTAGAATTACAAAAAATAAATTGTTGTGACGAATTTAATTTTTTTGTTCCAAAAACAACACCAGCCACTATTTATATTCTAAATAAACATCTCTCAAGCGACTAAAGTTAGCGTATAAATATGCTTTAGATAACCTACCTTGGTTCAGATACTTACGATCAAGACTAACTGCGTTAGAAGGTAAGTATGCTTTATTAAATGCTAAGTTATTCAGAGATTCGCCAACTTGAGTACTAATTGAGTGTCGCCAAGCCTCTGAGCCCTTAACTTGTCCGTAACGTGTCACCGACATATCTTTACGTGGTGAAAGTGGAATACTAAAAGCAAAACCAATTTTTCTTACGTTCGTATCTTGTGCATATACAGCAAGGTAACTATCGCCAAACCAAAAACGACTTTCTACTTTAAAGCCAGAGTCATCATAAAAGTAGTTACCTGCTTCGGCATGTAACGTAATATCGCGCTCAACCCAATTATATTGATAAGACACAACTTGAGTATCTTTATTCGCATCAAAATCTTGATAATCAAAATAACCAATATTGGCACTCACTTTATGGCGGCCTTCAGGGCTTAGCCAAGCTGTTTCGTTTTGAATACCCATATAGTCTTGGTAATCTTTAAAATAACCAACCTGAGTTTGATTATAAATGCCATAAGGTAATGCAAATGTTTGGTAAAGTGTTGCTCTATCAAATTCAGACTCTTCTCGGAAATACCTAAATGGCGCATCTTCATCAAAGTCGTCACTATTTGCTACATTAATTTGACCACCAAGGTTAATACCGCCGCCTTGCCATAGAGGTATGTCTACATCAGCACGAACTGCTAATGAAAAGTCATACAACCCTAGCTCAGTAGCATAGCCATTTGTAAGTGCTGGGCTAAAGGTTACACGAGGTTTAAAATAAGGCGAGTTAGTATTCATTAAACCAACCCAAGTAAGCGCTCTTGGCAGTGGCATAGTACCTTGATAAACAACTACTTCAGGATGCTTTTGCGAAAGAATAAACTCGCGATACTCGTCTACATTACCTTTTAGGCTAAGTTGAGGAATATCTTGCTTAGACATAAAAACATTAAACTCAATGCCTTCACTGCTTACATATTGCGAAATTCGGCCAAGCACTAAACCAATTGCATCAAGGTCATTACGATTAAAAGTAGAGTTTTCAAACTTAACAACAATTTGCTTATCGTTATTAAAGCCCACTTGTACACTTTCGAAACCATCTTTAACTAAAGCATGCTTTAACGTTGCAGCTTGCCTTGTCATTTCTTTATTGCTTTCGAAATAACGGTGCGCGTTAGGATCTTTTATAGTTACAGGTTCTTTATTAGCGTTAAGTTTAAAGTAGGCTAATTCATCACTTTCAGATACCACAGGTTCTGGCGCACTCTCTATAGCCTCATACTCAGGTTTTGAGAATAATGGCATTTTAAAGTTAACACCCCATGAAGTGTCTTCTTCGCTGTGCTCTGTATTACTGTAAAAACGGCTAGTGAATGTTAACTCGCCGATATTGTATAGCCATTTTTTAGGCACTGTGACTTTTGCGGCTGCATTAAATGCATCGGCGTCATGCTCTGCTTGCAGTGCAAACCAGTCAAATGGTTGCCATTCAATACCAGCAAAAGGGCCATCCATTTGGCCTGTTAAACGGTCACTTACTGCGTAACCTGCTGAAAATCTAAAATCCCATAGCTCTTTAGAGGCAACTGCGTAGTAAGTTTCGTAGTTATTTGCTGCACCGCCGATATCTTTTGCACCAATAGCCACTGTAAACCAATCTTTAGGTATGTACGGCAATTGGTACTTAGCGTTAAAAGACAAATCTCTTAACTGTCCCTTACCCTCAGCATAAAAAAGGTTATCATCAATAGACTCAGTTGCTATTTGGCCACTAACCTCGAAGCCGTCAAATAAACCAGCAGAAAAAATAAAGTTATGGCCATCAATATACTCCCGCCCTCTTAGATCAAGCATATTGTTGTAACCAAGGTCGATATGACCAACCTCAATTACATTTGCATTAGGAGTGTTTATTAGACCAGTATAGCCAGTAAAAGATTGATAGTTATTAATTTTTTCTGAAGCTAGCACAGGAGCGCAAAGGGTTGCTAACCCGCTAATGAGTAAAGTGTTCGCCTTTAGCATAACTCGAATCCATGAAGAATTATTAGAATTTTTTGTTAACGCCAATATAGCATTAATTAACTAAATTAGTTAGTTGTTCATGTTTAAAAAGTTAATACAAAAATGAAATTTAAATGATAGAGAAAACTAAATAATCACTCAGAGATTATCAGAATAACTATTTAGAATCTGTCGCTCTCTTCCTTTGTACTCTGTGACCTCTGTGGTTAAAAAAAGATCTTTAACTCACAAAGAGAATAAGAGGCGCAACGCTTTAGAGAAAGTAAAAAATAATCTTGTGGTTTCCTCATTCACTTTTCATTGTGTTTAAACAATATTTGAACCACAGAGCGCACCGAGGCGCTGCGCGCTACACAGAGAAACCAATATTTAAAAAGTTTGGTCTCTCCTTCTCTTCCTCTATGCTCTCTGTGACCTCTGTGGTTAGAAAAAAATCTTTAACTCACAAAGGCGTTACGCTTTAGAGAAAGTAAAAATAATCTTGTGGTTTACCTTATTCTCTCCTCATTCACATTTCTTTGTGTAAATTGTTCAAAAAACATATTGAACCACAGAGAACACAGAGGCGCTTCGCGCTACACAGAGAAAACAAATGATCACAAAGAGTTTATGAGGCGCTGCGCTTAAGAGGAACACAAATTAGCTAAGTTCCTGGTTTACCTCATTCTCTTCTCATTCACTTCTCATTGTGCAAAAACAATATTTGAACCACAGAGCACACCAAGGCGCTGCGCGCTACACAGAGAAACCAATATTTAAAAAGTTTGGTCTCTCCTTCTCTTCCTCTATGCTCTCTGTGACCTCTGTGGTTAGAAAAAGATCTTTAGCTCACAAAGGCGTTACGCTTTAGAGAAAGTAAAAATAATCTTGTGGTTTACCTCATTCCCTTCTCATTCACTTCTCATTGTGTAAAAATAATATTTGAACCACAGAGCGCACCGAGGCGCTTCGCGCTGCATAGAGAAAACAAATGATCACAAAGAGTTTATGAGGCGCGGCGCTTAAGAGGAACACAAATTAGCTAAGTTCTTGGTTTACCTCATTCCCTTCTCATTCACTTCTCATTGTGCAAAAACAATATTTGAACCACAGAGCACACCGAGGCGCTGCGCTACACAGAGAAACCAATATTTAAAAAAGTTTGGTCTCTCCTTCTCTTCCTCTATGCTCTCTGTGACCTCTGTTGTTAGAAAAAAAGATCTTTAACTCACAAAGGCGTTACGCTTTAGAGAAAGTAAAAATAATCTTGTGGTTTACCTCATTCCCTTCTCATTCACTTCTCTTTGTGCAAATTGTACAAAAAAATCTCACGCGCGAAACTAAATTTCACGCCTACAGTATCGTATTCGACTTTAAAAGAGTTTGCTCATCCAACTTAAAACTCAATACCTACAGCTTATGAACATTCCAACAATACATGTAGAATTTTGCTCGTTGCCGTTATAGTCAATAACCTCTATGCTGAACATATGCTTCAAAAATAAGGATATTAATATGCAAATAAAACACCACGGAGCAGTTAACGGTGTTACAGGGTCTTGCCACCAGCTTATTATTAACGACAACAACTCAATACTCATCGATTGCGGGCTGTTTCAGGGCGAAGACAGCCACGAAGATCTCAATATCGACTTTGACATATCAACCGTAAAAGCGCTTATTGTTACCCACTGCCATATTGATCACGTAGGCCGCATACCCTACCTTTTTGTAGCAGGGTTTAAAGGACCAATATACACATCTAAAGCAACCGCAAAACTACTACCACTCGTTATTGAAGACGCCTTAAAACTGGGTGTAACGCGTGATGAAGCCATAATAAACACCTGTATAAGAAGACTAAAACAGCAAATAGTGAGTCTAGATTTTAATAAATGGTACTCCATACCTGTAGGAGTGGGCTTTAGCCACGAAAAAGCAGCCTTGAGCCCCCAAAGCCAAGAAACTTTATTTAAAATCCGCCTACAACGCGCCGGCCATATTCTTGGCTCTGCCTATGTAGAAATTGAACTTGGCAAAAAGCCAAGTAATCACAGAGTGGTATTTTCGGGAGATTTAGGAGCCCCATATACACCCTTATTGCCCTCACCTAAACCGCCATACCGTGCCGATACCTTAGTAATAGAATCTACCTATGGTGATAAAAACCATGATGGCCGAAAAACGCGTGTAAAAGGTTTAAAAAATATTATAGAACGAGCCGTTACGGATAACGGTGTGGTACTTATTCCTGCGTTTAGTATTGGCCGAACACAAGAGCTACTTTATGAGCTAGAACAAATAATTCACTCAGCTCGTAAAAATTCAATGTGGCATAAACTACAAGTAATTGTAGACTCGCCCATGGCCGCCAACTTTACTGCACAGTACCAACACTTTAAAACCCTGTGGGATAACGAAGCAAAGAAGCGAGTTAACCAAGGGCGTCACCCGTTAGATTTTGACCAACTGCATACAATTGATACACACCAAGAACACAAGGCATTAATTAACTTTTTAAGTTCTAAGCGACAGCCAGCGATTATTATAGCTGCCAGCGGTATGTGCACAGGGGGGCGAATTGTTAATTACCTTGAGCAGTTTTTACCTGACAAAACAACCGATATTATTTTTGTTGGCTACCAGGGCAAAGGCACGCTAGGCAGAGATATTCAAACCTACGGCCCAAAAGGCGGTTATGTATATATTAATAATCAAAGGGTTTATATAAACGCAGAAGTTCATACCATCAGTGGCTACAGCGCCCACGCAGATCAAAAAGGGCTAATTAGGTTTGTAACAGGTATGAAAAAGAAACCGAAGTTAATCAAAATTGTACACGGCGATGATGAAGCCAAAGCAACCTTGGCTAAAAAATACCAAGCCCTACTGGGCGATAAAACTAAGGTTGAAATAGCTTCTGGCTAGTAACTATGACTGCCATTAAAGAAAATTTATATCCACAAAGAGGATAAGAGGCGCAGCGCTCAAGAGGTAAAACAAAGTAACTCTTTGATTCATTCTTTGTCTTCTCATAAACTTCTCTTTGTGCAAAAAGATCTTAGGTAATATTCACAAAGAGGCCAAGAGGCGCTGCGCTTAAGAGGTAAAACTAAGTAATTCTTAGATTCTCTCTTTACGATATTAGTTATTATCACAAAGAGACACGGAAGAAAAAATTAATATAAAAGGTGTAAGTATGGATACTGATCTGCTGACAAAAAAAGTTATTGGGTGCGCAATTGAAGTACATAAAGAACTGGGGCCTGGGTTATTAGAGTCGAGCTATGAGGCATGCCTTGCTTATGAACTTAATAAAGAGAAGCTTTTCACTGAAAGACAAATTGACCTCCCAATTAAATATAAAGATACGTTTATTGAAACTGGATACAGGCTAGATCTAATAATAGAAAAAAGACTCATAGTTGAGTTAAAGTCCGTTGAAAAACTGCTTCCAATTCATAGCGCTCAGTTATTAACATACTTGAAACTAACAAATATAAGCGCAGGCTTACTTATTAATTTTAACTCTCAGAAATTAATCAACGGGATAAAAAGGCTCAACTTGCATCTCTAAAAATGCACATCTTAATAATACTCACAAAGAAGCTAAGAGATGCTGCACTTTAGAAAAATCAGCTTAAAAGATATATTGGTTTCCTCTTTCTCTTCTCATTCATTTCTCTTTGTGCAAAAAAATCCTAAGTAATATTCACATAGAGGTTAAGAGACGTTTCGCTAAAGAGGAAGTATCTGTTGGTTTCCTCTTTCTCTTCTCGTTCACTTCTCTTTGTGCAAAAAGATCTTAGGTAATATTCACAAAGAAGCTAAGAGATGCTGCACTTTAGAAAAAATCAAAAATAATCTTGTGGTTTCCTCTTTATCTTCTCATTCATTTCTCTTTGTGCAAAAAAAATCCTAAGTAATATTCACATAGAGGTTAAGAGACGCTTCGCTTTAGAGAAACCAACTTAAAAGACATATTGCTTTTCTCATTCACTTCTCTTTGTGTAAAAAAGTTCTTATTCCAAAGGAGTTACTAAACAAAAACGCCTACACAAGGTAGGCGTTTAGATATTTCAGAAACTAACAAAGAGATTAAACCGCTTTTAAGTGACTCACTTTAGGCGCAACAATATCGTTTAAAAACTCAGAGAACTCATCGCCTAGTTTTTCGTCACGGATACCATATTCAATGATCGCTTTTAAATAACCTAGCTTGTCGCCACAGTCGTGAGCGCGGCCACTCATGTGGAACGCCTCAACGACCTCAGTTTTCATCAGCTCGTCAATCGCATCTGTTAACTGAATTTCGCCACCCGCGCCAGCAGGTGTTTTAGCTAGTAATGGCCAAATAGCTTTTGATAACACATAACGGCCAACAACCGCTAAGTTAGATGGTGCTTCTTCAGCTTTTGGCTTTTCAACCATCGTTTTAATTGGTGCGCTTTCGCCGGCTTTAATTTTAACGCCACCGATATCAGCAATTCCGTACTTGTGAACACTTTCTTGTGGTACAGGTTCAAGCATAATCTGACTTGCTTTAACATCGTTAAAACGCTCGATCATCGCGGCAATGTTTTCAGTTTTTTGGTCTGCGGTGTAACCATCTAAAATAACATCTGGCAGTACCACTACAAAGTCGTCATCACCTACAATTGGTTTTGCGCATAATACCGCATGGCCCAAGCCTTTCGCTTCGCCTTGGCGAACATGCATAATGGTTACATCTGGTGGGCAAATTGAGCGCACTTCTTCAAGCAACGTACGTTTAACACGCTTTTCTAATGTTGCCTCAAGCTCAAAGCTGGTATCAAAGTGGTTTTCAATAGCATTTTTAGAGCTGTGCGTAACTAGCACAATTTCTTTTATACCAGCTAAAACACATTCATTAACAATGTATTGAATAAGCGGTTTATCAACTAAAGGTAACATTTCCTTTGGAATTGCTTTAGTCATTGGGAGCATACGGGTACCAAGGCCCGCAACTGGAATCACTGCTTTCATAATTAGTCCCTTATTTAATAGTTTAATCTACAATAACTCCAAATTAACAGTAACAAAGTAGATACAAGCTGAATGATTTTTAATTTTATTTTTCATGAATACTGATGTTTACAAAGAGTAAAAGAGATACGACTAACCAAAGAAAAATTTCACAAAGAGAGTATAAGGCGCTTCGCTTTAGAGAAAACAAAAAGCATTATTATCATTTCCTCATTCACTTCTCTTTATGCAAAAAGAGCTTTGGTCATATTCACAAAAAGACCAATAGACGATGCGTTTAAGAGAGACTCTATTTAAAACATCTCCCTCTATACACTCTGTAATCTCAGTGGTTTCAACCAAGCTCTTTACAGCTCCACTAGAGTTTATTGTTTGTTATAAAACTCTTTATACCAACTGATAAGTTCTGCTACACCTTGCTCAACACCTACAGCAGGTTTGTAACCTGTAGCTTCAAATAAGTCTTGGGTATCTGCATAGGTTTTATAAACGTCACCAGCTTGCATTTCACGAAAGTTCTTTTTAGCTTCTATGTCTAACTCACTTTCAATAGCACTAATAAAGTCCATTAAGTTAATTGGGCTGCCGTGGCCAATGTTATACACCTTAAATGGGGCAGAGCTTGTTGCCGGTGAACCCGTTTCGACTTTCCAGTTATCATCTCGTTCAGGCACTACCTCTGCTGCGCGCACTACACCTTCAACAATATCGTCAATGTAGGTGAAGTCACGCCACATATCGCCATTGTTATTAATATCGATAGTATCGCCATCGAGAATTTTTTTAGTAAAAATATAAGGCGCCATATCTGGGCGCCCCCATGGGCCATAAACTGTAAAAAAGCGTAAGCCTGTTGTAGGCAAGTTATACAAGTGCGAATAACTATGAGCCATAAGCTCATTGGCTTTTTTAGTCGCAGCATAAAACGAAACAGGGTGGTCAACACTGTCGGTTGTTTCAAATGGTGTTTTTTCGTTTAAGCCATATACCGAACTAGACGAAGCATAAACTAAATGCGCAACCTTATTGTGACGACACCCTTCTAGTACATTTAAATGACCAACAAGGTTTGAGTCTGCATAAGCATCTGGGTTTTCAATTGAGTAACGCACGCCTGCTTGTGCTGCTAAATGAATTACACGCTCAAACTGCTCATTTTTAAATAGTTCAGCCATTGCAGTTCGCTCTGCAATATCAAGTTTAACAAAACTAAAATTACTATTGTCTTTAATTAGCTCAAGACGGGCTCGTTTTAAATTTACATCGTAATAGTCGTTTAGGTTATCAATACCAACTACTGTATGCCCTTGCGCTAATAATTTTTGGCAAGTAGCTGCGCCAATAAAACCCGCAGCTCCGGTTACTAAATATTTCATTTTATTCCTATAAACTATCAACCTTACGGCCGCCAATTCATTTGGCTATTTTAGAATATCTACCTGATGAAGGCTTATCTATAAACCCTCATTCTCTTCTCGTCACTTCTCTGTATGCAAATATTTTCGCGCGAAATAAATTTCACGTCTACGATACCGCCTTTTCCTTAATCACTTCCGAACAAATCGCGGGTATAAACCTTGCCTGCTACATCTTGCAGCTCTTCGGCCATACGGTTCGATACAATTACATCAGATATTTTTTTAAGTTCATCAAGATTTTTAATTACACGCGAATTAAAAAATGCTTCGCCCTCAAAGGTTGGTTCGTAAACGACTACCTCAATACCTTTAGCTTTAATGCGTTTCATAATGCCTTGAATGGCAGACGCTCTAAAGTTATCAGAGCCCGACTTCATCACTAAACGGTAAATGCCAACCACCTTAGGTTTGCGATTAATAATTGAGTTGGCAATAAAATCTTTGCGGGTCGTGTTGGCATCTACAATCGCAGCAATCATATTGTTTGGTACATCTTGGTAGTTAGCTAATAGTTGCTTAGTATCTTTAGGCAAACAGTAACCGCCATAGCCAAACGATGGGTTGTTATAGTGCTTACCTATGCGTGGGTCTAACCCTACACCTTCAATAATTTGCTTTGCATCTAAGCCATGGCTTTCGGCGTAGCTGTCTAGCTCGTTAAAGTAAGCTACACGCATTGCTAAATAAGTATTCGAAAATAACTTAATCGCCTCAGCTTCGGTTGAGTCAGTAAATAAAATCTCAATATCAGTTTTTACGGCCCCCTCAGCAAGTAAATTTGCAAATGTTTTTGCACGCTCACTTTGTTCACCCACAATAATACGTGACGGATGTAAGTTATCGTGAAGTGCCTTGCCTTCACGTAAAAACTCAGGTGAGAAAATAATGTTATCTGTACCAAACTGCTCTTTAACCGACTTAGTGTAACCAACAGGCACGGTTGATTTAATCACCATGGTTGCAGTTGGGTTAGTTGCTAATACATCACTAATTACTGACTCAACCGAGCGAGTGTTAAAGTAATTAGTGTCTGGGTCGTAGTCTGTCGGAGTGGCAATTACAACAAACTCAGCATTTAAAAGGGCTGACTCTTTGTTGGTGGTAGCAGTGAAGTTAAGCGGTTTATTTACTAAAAAATCGCTAATTTCGGTATCAACAATCGGTGATTGCTTGTCTTGTAATAAAGCAACTTTTTGTTCGTCTATATCTAAGGCGACTACTTCGTTATGCTGCGCAAGCAACATTGCGTTTGATAAGCCCACATAACCAGTACCCACTACTGCTATTTTCATTTATAAATCATCCTTTCAAAAACTTTATAGCCTAGCTTAAAGCCACTAACTTGAGATAAGTAAAGCCAAGCATAAACAATAAATACTATCATTTGTTATAAATATTCAAAACTAATCCGTTACACAAGACCTAGCCTTTAAAGTTAACTACTATATTTTCTAGAGGCTCGCTTGTAGTAAGTTGTTCTTTGTTTTGTTTAGCAGTCCATACTAAATCGCAAATACCATCGGTAGGGTTAAAACCAGTAGGCGCGTCTAATAGTAGCTGGCGAATTGTTTCGTGATCAAAATTATGGCAAGCAATATCAAAGGCTTCTAAAAATACGTTAATTTCGGCAAGTGGCAGCATTACTTCGTTAGCAGTCATAATTCGCTCATGGCAAGTCTCGCCAACGTTATCGCCAATTAATAGCTCTTCGTAGAGCTTTTCACCCGGGCGTAAGCCTGTGCACTCTATTGCAATATCGCCATGTGGGTTGGCACTGCTTTTGACCTCAAAACCCGATAGGCGAATCATTTTTGTAGCAAGATCTTTAATTTTTACAGGTTCGCCCATGTCGAGCACAAATACATCGCCACCTTTACCCATAGCACCGGCTTGTATAACTAACTGTGCAGCCTCTGGGATGGTCATAAAAAAGCGTGTTATATCTGGGTGAGTTAAGGTTATTGGCCCGCCCTCTTTAATTTGCCTACGGAACAATGGTACTACAGAGCCGCTAGAGCCAAGCACGTTACCAAAACGCACCATACAAAAACGGGTATTATGTTGCTTACCTTTATTCTGCGCTAACCCTTGTAAACATAACTCAGCCATGCGCTTAGTAGCCCCCATAACATTGGTTGGGCGTACAGCTTTATCGGTAGATATAAGCACAAAGGTTTCAACTTTAGCATTCATTGCTGCTTTAGCTGCGTAATAGGTACCAAATACGTTATTACGTACACCTTCAACCACATTGTGCTCAACTAAAGGCACATGTTTATAAGCGGCAGCATGGTAAACAGTTTGCACACCAAAGGTGATCATCACAGTCTCAATACGGTTTATACGCTGCACAGAGCCCATAATTGGCACAAGCTCAATATTAAGCTCATTCGCTTGAATATATTCACACAACTCTTTTTCGATTGAGTATAAGCCAAACTCGTTTACCTCAAACAAAATAAGCTTTTTAGGTTGCTGCTTAATAATTTGCCTACATAACTCAGAGCCTATAGAACCACCAGCCCCAGTAACCATAACGACTTTATTTGTTATATTAGCAGCCATTAGATCTGGTTTAGGCTCTACCGAATCGCGGCCTAATAGGTCTTCTATTTCTACTTCTCTAAATTCAGAAAGCTTAGCTTTACCACCTACAATATCGGCCATACCTGGGATCGATAGTATTTGTATTGCTAACGGCTCTAATTGCGCAAGTACCTCTTTACGGCGTGAACGACTCTCGCTTGGCATAGCCAGCAATATTTTACCAATGTTGCGTTTATCAATTAGGGTATGTATATCGTTAAATGCATATACAGGTACACCTTGAATAATTGAACCTTGCTTTGTTACATCGTCGTCTATAAAAGCGCGTACATGGTACTCAGGGCCCGCCTCTAGCGCCGTTGCTAATTGCCTGCCTGATGACCCAGCGCCGTAAATAATAACTTGCTCTTTATGTGATGTGGACATTTTGCCGATCATGGCGCGCACTACAATACGAGAGCCACCCACTGTTAATAAACAAAGCCAAGCAAAAATAAAAGGCATAGAACGGGGCATCATCACCCCTAAAAAAAACGAGAATATAACCAGTGCTACAGTGGCAATTAAAGTGCCAATAACAATCGCCCAAAGCGCTTGGGCATTCATATAACGCAGCACTGCACGGTATAAACCAAGGTTAACAAAAGTAATTAATGAGGTAGGCAACAATAAGCCAAGTACAAACCAGTACTCAAGCACATATAAAGGAGCCATGCTGTCGAGCCGTACAACTAAGGCTAGCCAAAAGGCTGAAAAAATAAAAAAAGAATCAACAACGAGAGTTATAGCACGCTTTTTAGATCGAGGCGCGTTAAAGATAGAGTCTATTATTTTGTCCACTTGAAATCCCTTTTGTATTAAGCTTGGATTATCAGTTGTCCTAACTGAGCAAAAGCTTAATGATTGTTATACATCCCTATAATATAGCTAGTGAGAAAAAAAATCACTAAAAACTAATACATTTTCACTAATTATTGATTTTTAAAGAAAATCAAAGGTCAAAGGTCAAAGGTAGCATACTAACCTAACCCCATGACTCAATTGATTTCATTAATCCTGATAACATTTTGGAGAGCTGCTTTGTCTCTTCAATCCAAAGTTCAGATGTTTTTATGTCAATTTCGTCAATTTTAACTGCAATGTAAATTTGAGAACGTAGTTCACCGCAACTACCTTTGGAGTATGATAGAAAACGCGCATAATCTTTAGAGGTTTTCCTCTCATACCCCTCAGCTATATTTGATGAAATAGATAAAGCTGAACGTGTTATTTGATCTTTCAGTCCAAACTCTTTACTTGCTTTAAAGTGTTTATAGATATCACATGCTAAGTCAGCAGATCGCTGCCATACTGCTAAATCTTCAAATTGCATAAAATCCCTTTTACCTAGCTTAAGCCCTTTAACTTTAGAGTTTTAGTTTTGCCAATAGCTTTTCCATTGATAGCCTGAACTCGTGTCACTTTAATCTTTAATCTTTAATCTTTAATCTTTTATCTATTTAACCCTATCCCCACTACCACTACCGGTAACTGTCATGAGTATATACTTAAAGTAGTTACTCAGGTTAAGAGAATCTATCATCTCACGATCTGTTTTTGCTAATAACTCTGGGGTCGACATGTCAATCTCATTCACTTGTGCAAGGCCTGTAATACCTGGGCGCACTGCAAAAACATTTTTAGCATCGCGTGCTGCTGTTAGCTCTTCTTGGTTAAATAAACCAGGGCGCGGGCCGACCAAACTCATTTCGCCTTTTAGTACATTCCAAAGCTGTGGTAGCTCATCTAACTTAGTTTTACGTAAAAAGCTACCAAAAGGCGTGATAGATGCTGTACTTGCTAAGTGACTAGCTACCGATGCAGTATCAACCTTCATGGTTCTAAACTTAACTAAAGTAAAAGGCTTTTTATTACGGCCAACACGCTGTTGAGTAAAAATAGGTGAGCCAGTATCAAACAAGCCAATAATGTATAAAACAACCAAAAATGGTAAAGCAAATAATAAACCAAATAAGGCAAATAGAAAATCGAGTAAGCGAATCATTAAAAGTTCCATATTTTATTTTTTGGCAGCTGATTTAAAACCATGTTCAACAGAGTATGGTGGCGTCCAGTTTAAGGTATTTTTAGTGTGAGTAATATCTAGTTGTAGTGAGCCAGTTAGTCTATCAATTACGTCTTTCTTGCCAAATAATTTGCCAGCCAAGTTAAAGACCAAAACAGGTACAGGCAATGCTAAATTACGTTTATTCTGCACTTTTGACATTAGCGCTACCATTTCAGCGGTAGATAAGTCATGATCATCGCTTACCAAAAATATTTGATCAGCTGCATTTGGGTGGTCAATACACACTTTAATTAAATCAACCAAGTTATAAACAGAAACTAAACTTCGTTTATTGTTTTTAATTAGCCTAAATGGGAGCGGAAAACCTTTCCCGACCAAGTTCAGTAATGAGGCAAAGTTAGCTTTAACCCCTTCACCATATACAAGTGGAGGGCGGATTATAACTATCTCCATACCGGTTTGTTTACCAAGCTCTAACAATTGCTGCTCAGCTTCTGCTTTTGATATGCCGTAAGGATCTTCTGGTGCATACTGGTCGGTAGCTTTAAATGACAATTTATCTGTAGTGCTCTCACCATTTACTTTTATTGAGCTAACAAAAATAAATCTTTTAACTCCCGCTTTTGCAGCTTGTTTTGCTAAATTAAGAGTTCCTAATGTATTTACAGCTCTAAAGACTGCTAAGGGATCAGCTGAATAGTCATTCATTATATGAACACGTGCAGCTGTGTGTATAAGCACACCAACTGAGCTCAAACTATCTTGCAGTTCAAGATTTTCAGTATCAGCCAAATCAAAATAGCTAAAATTAGGGTATTCAGGTAAATTATTTCGGCCTAATAGTAAAACTTTATTAGGTTCAAACTTTTTCAATAAAATACTACCGACAAAACCCGTATACCCCGTCAAAGCGATCATTGTCTACTCCTTGCTAATAATGAACTATAAATTGCTAAGTGTTTATCAACAACACTGTTAACATCAAACGCTTGCTCCGCGAATTTACGAGCTTCTTGCCCCATTCTTAGTCTAAGTTGAGTTTTTTCTATTAGATGAGATAGTGCTTCAGCCAGCTTGATAGAGTCACGCACTGGTACGGTTAATCCTGTTTCACCTACGATAACAGCATCTCTGCAACCTGGATTATCGGTTGTTACAATGGCCCTACCGCAGGCTGCAGCTTCAATTAAAACTTTTGGCACACCTTCACCATAAAAAGAGGGTAAGCAAACAATATTGGAATTAGAAAAAATATCTGGAATGTCATTTCTATGACCAAGATAATTTATGATGCCTTCGTTTACCCAATTATCAATTTCAGCTTGTTTTACTGTATTTGGGTTTTCTAAATCTGGTGTGCCTACCAATAAAAACTCAGTACTTGGGTAAGTTGCTTTAACAATTCTCGCAGCCTCAATAAATTGGTAAACACCTTTCTCTTTTAACAAACGACAGGCCATTACAATCTTAGGACTTTGATCTAAATTTTCGGGTTTAAAGTCGTAAACTGATAAATCAGCCCCAGACCCCTTAATCAAAACTTTATCCGAACTATTTAACTTAGCAACATGACTCAATATTGATTCATCTGATGTATTTTGAAAAATAACTGTTTTAAGTCTTTGTGAAAGAGCAACTTTATAGAAAGCTGAAGCAATAAACTTTGTTAATTTGGCTCGTAAAGTTTTAGCAGTGAAAACATAACCTAGCCCAGAAATAGCAGCGACAAACGGAACATCAGCATTAACTGTTTTTAAAGCTAAACCGCTATACAAGACAGGTTTTATAGTAATAGCATGTAAAACATCCGGTTTAACCTTTTCAACTACCTCCTTAATTGCTCGAATTGTTTTTATCTCTGAGGTTATTCCACCACCACTACGACTAAAAGGTATATCGATAAGGTTAAATCCCAAATCTTCTAAATATTTCCGGTGTTCTGTAAACTTACAGGCAATAGTAACTTTATAACCTTCATTCAATACTTTTAGTGCTATAGGCAAACGATGTGAGATGAAGAACCAATCAACATTAACAATAAATAAAATGCTATTTTTCATAACTATCTTTAATGAAGCTCTTACTTTTTAGTAAGCAAAGTGAAGAATACAGCAATTTGTGTGCTTGCTCTAAACTGGAAGACTCTGAGTAGCACCTTAATTCTGGAGCATTACCAGACATTCTTATATGTATAATATCATCATTCTCAATTAATATTCTAACACCATCTGTTAAATCTATTTTGTGTTTATGTTCTATACACAATGTGGATAAAAAGTTACTAGCCCCCTTTTTTAGATCATTAATTATTTTAATGCTTTTTTCTTGTGCAAAATTTTCCAATCTATCACTAGCTGTAATACGCTGAGGTAACTTAGAAAGTTGCCCGAATATTGTTTCATTATCGGCTAGCACCACTAGTACAGGTAATAATGCATCTCTTGTAGGCAAAGCTGTAAGTAACTTGCCATTATATTCAATATTTGAACCTAATAAATAACCACCATTCGCTTCAAAGCCTGCAACGGATGTATAGCTCTCAGCTAAACTTGCAAACTCTGCGATTACATAGGGTGAACCAATTTTAGTACGCTTTACTTGTTTAAAACTAGCGGATTTTTCGATAGCAGTATTGCAACTTACTGGTACAGCAAGCGCTTCGATATTTAATAACTGGCTACATAACAAACCTAAAATGTCACCCCGTAACCAATTGCCATTTTCATCCGCAACTAGTGGACGATCGCCATCACCATCCGTTGAGAAAATAGCATCAAAGTTATATTCTTTTGACCAATCTCGTGCTCTTTGTTTGTCCTCATCTGATACTGCCTCAGTATCGATTGGTACAAACTCATTGCTGCGGCCTAAGCTAACAACCTCTGCCCCTAATTGCTCAAATAGAGATTTATAAATATCACGCCCTGCACTTGAATGCTCATAAATACCAATTTTCTTGCCCTTAAGCGTATCAGCACTAAAAAGTGAGGTGTAACGCTGAATGTAAGATTCACTAACAGCAGTATCCAATGTAAGCTCTGCAAGGTTTTCTGGTAAAACGGTGAATACAGCATTGCTTGCGAGAATAGTTAGCTCATCAACTTTTGTGATCTCACCATCGGGGCGGTAAAACTTTAAGCCGTTGCGATCAAATGGAATATGGCTACCTGTAACCATAATACATGGCATATTATCTTGCATTGCCTTGTAAGCAAGTGCTGGAGTCGGTACTACACCATAATAAACAACATTCAAGCCATGCTGTTTTAGTGCCTCAGCACATGCCTGTGCAATTGCATAACTACTTGGGCGGTTATCGATAGCAATTGCAACTGTGTCAAAATTAAATTCATTGTCTATCGCTGAAATAAAGGCTAAAGCAAACGCAGCATTTACATTAGGGGTAAAATCTTTAACAAGGCCTCGCGCACCACTGGTACCAAAAACAATACCACTCTTTGCAATGACTTCAGAGCAAACTAACTGGCTATCCATAAAAAACCTATCTAATTAATTCTTCAATGAGTACACAGCTAGTGCAAAGTAAATTGTACTAGCTGTAAAGCTGACGACTGACGACTAAAAACCTGATAACAGCCATCTATTATGTTTATCTACATCTAATATCTCGAGTTTGGCTTATTTCACTCGACCATAACGATCTTCAAAACGTACGATATCATCTTCGCCTAAGTACGAGCCCGATTGTACTTCGATTAATTCTAAGTCAACTTTACCTGGGTTTTCTAAAGCATGAACAGCTGTGATTGGAATATACACAGACTCGTTTTCTGTTACATATTGCTCAGTATCATCAATTTGTACTTTTGCTGTACCTGATACCACAATCCAATGCTCTGCGCGGTGGTGATGCATTTGTACCGACAACTTAGCACCAGGTTTTACGGTAATACGTTTTACTTGGAAGCGCTCACCATTATCAACTGAGTCATATTTTCCCCATGGTCGATACACTTCACGATGGAAAGTAACTTCAGAGCGCCCTTCAGCTTTTAGCTGGTTTACAATCGCTTTAACTTCTTGTGATTTGTCTTTATGGGCAACTAAAACAGCATCTTTAGTGTTTACAATAACTAAATCTTCAACACCTACCGTTGCTACAAGTTTGTCTTCACTAAATACAAGTGTATTTTTCGTATCTACCGCTCTTACATCACCTTTAAAGGCATTACGATTTTCATCTTGTGAAGACACCTCCCAAAGAGCTGCAAAACCACCAACATCACTCCAACCTGCGTCCATAGGCACAACAACAGCATCTTTAGTGTGCTCCATTACTGCATAGTCAATTGACTCATCAGGGCAGGCCTCAAAAGCAGCTGCATCTACACGAATAAAGTCCATATCAGTGTTTTGTACTGCAATAGCTTTTTCGCAAGCTGCATATATATCTGGGCGAAATGCTTTTAACTCTTCTAAATAGCGGCTTGCTTTAAACAAAAACATACCGCTATTCCAATAATACTGACCACTTTCAATATATTGCTTAGCGGTTTCTAGATTTGGCTTTTCAACAAAGCTATCAACTACATAACCATGCTCTACAGCATCGCCCCGTTTAATGTAGCCATAACCTGTTTCAGGGCTATTACCTACAATCCCAAAAGTCACTAATTTATCTTGGTTTGCTAATTCTGCAGCCTTATTTACACTTGCCTGGAATGCTGCAGAATTATCAATTACATGGTCTGCTGCCAGAACAAGTAATAGTGGATCTTGCTCATTTTCAATTGCTTTAAAAGCAGCTAAGGCTATTGCAGGTGCTGTATTACGACCTAAAGGCTCTAAGAATATACCACCATGAACTACATTTAACTGGCGAATTTGTTCTGCCGCAATAAAACGGTGCTCTTCATTACAAATTAACATCGCTGGTGAGTGCGCTAAACCCGTTAATCGAGTTAGCGTATCTTGAAGCATGGTTTGCTCGCCGTTAAGCTTTAAAAATTGTTTTGGGTAGTTGCCACGTGATAGTGGCCATAACCTTGTGCCGGAACCACCGGCCATAATAACTGGTAAAATCATTTATAAACCTATTTCCGATATGATGCACTAATAGTTCTTTTTATTCTAAAAGCTTTTGCTATAAAAAAAGTAGCGAGCCTGTAGGTGAAGAAATACAACACAAAAACCACATATTCATTTAATAAAAAAGTAAAAGCTATCAATAAAATTAAATAGTACACCACTCTTAAAAGATCTAAATTATTGAATACAAGTCTATTAAAAGGAACTGCGTACTTTGGCTTTGAAGAGTGCTCTATGGTTCTCAAAACAGGGAATAATAGAGCAAGAATAAATATATCAAGACTATTAAAGCAACCCTCAAAAAATAAAATTGCAACTGGTAATGAATAGCGTAAAAATGCCAATGAAAAATAAGTAGCTATGTTAACTCTATTTCTTACGCTGTTATGTAAATAAAAGCAGAATCTTGTTATAAAAAAATAAAAAACAAAAAAACAAAATGCAAAAAAACCTAAATCATTTATAACACAATATATTGAAACACAAAGAAAAGACACTATATAACGTGATACTTTTAGATGTAAGTAATGCCCCAAAAAAAAACTTTTCTCATCACCCAACCTATCTGTTGGTAGCTTTTCATTCTGAACTGTAATCAAATCGTTTTCAAGGTAGCCTATTTCATAAATTGAGAAAAAACCCATAAAAATCAATAAAAAATTAAAGAATGCAAGCTCTAAATTACTACTATTTAATAATGTAAAAAACAATAGAAATAGTGGGTAGATAATGAACCAAGAAAAAAGATCCGACCACCCCTTGAGCCTTGAAAACTTATAATAAGTAAATGGTATATAATATTTCACTATTTAGTCCAAATATAAGAAATTGACATTTTTACTTCTTAGATATAATGCAATAACATTATCCCACTTTTTTTTATGCTTTCGTTTTGTATAAATAAAAATATAATCAAATTTAAAGCAAAGATTAAAATCATCTAAGTTATCAGTAAATACTTTATTTAGCCTCATGCCATTATTAACAATAAAGCTCTCCTTCCGCCCTTTTGTATCAAACTCTTTATCAAGCTTTCCTGTACAAACTCCCCTTTTAAAACAAAGTTTAGTGGATACATAGCTATCAGCTTTCAACAATTTACAAAACTCCTTTACAATAGGCTCTATAGAAGCTGAAGCTATTTGTATATACTCTCCACTACTTTGTATTTGATGAAATTGCTCGATAGCATGTTTATTTGGAGACGAAAATAAGGTTTTTTTTGCATATAACTCAGCTATGATTTTTATTGAGTCTTCACTGTAACCTTTTAATAAATAAATAAAGCAATCCCTTAGAGAGAAACCAAATGGGCGGGCTATTATGTATAGAGCCTTACCAATAAAACTAGAAAGTATTTTAGCTAGAAAATATCTGAAGTAATTCCTTTTTTCTTTTGCCATAAAGGTTATGAAGTCAAATGTAGTATTTTTGTGGACTATGGTGCCACACAAATCAAAAACCGTTATTCTATTAGTGCTCATATAGTTCTGTATACTGATGTGTAATATTTTCTAGGGAATGTGCGGAGTGCACATTTGAGTGTTTAATATTAATACGAAGCTCATCTCCACCACTAAACGTCAATGCAACTTTATTAGCTAAATCAATATAATCTGCAACAGGTGAAAGATAACCGTTAACACCATTAATTATAATCTCAGAATTACCACCTGGCGAATCAGTTGCAACCACAGGCACACCAAGACACAAGCTTTCCAATATTACATTCGAATACCCTTCATAAATAGAAGTTAAAAGTAAAGCATCTGAATGTGCCAAATAATTCTGAGGGTTAGACTCAAAACCAAAGAAAGTTACAAACTCAGATACCCCCAGTTCTATTGCGAATGATTCGAGTTCAGACAACAAACTGCCCTCTCCGAAAACGCAAAGTTCAACATCATACCCATTGGTTACTAACTCTTTCACAACTTTTAAACTAGTATGGTAATCTTTTTGCTTCTCCAGCCGCCCAATTGCAACCAGACGGTAATGCCTATTCTTTTTTGGTAAAAAAGTTACCAACAACTTATTATTATTAATTGGATTTTTTATAACTTTAACTTTTTTTCTAGGTAAATAAGGTAACAAAGAGAATAAGTCATTTTTCATATATTGACTTTGACAAATAACATTATCTGAACACAAAAGTGTATGGTAATAAAGCCGATTGATGAATCGCTTTAAGACTCCCATTTGTTTTATATCGCTTGAAAGGGTGTTACCTATCCTAGCTACTGTGTAAACATTACGAAGCATAAGTCCTACTAGGGGTACTACAAATGCCATCGAAAGAGTACCACATAAATATGTAACTTTTTTTTCTTTTACCGAAAGGTATAGTGGTTATAGATTTTTAAACCCTGAATTACTTTTTGATAATTCAATAACATTGACATTCGAAGAAACTGCATATTCAAGCTTTCCTTTGGCAACCCCAACGAACAAATAAACAGTATTATTTTCCGCAATAAAGTTAGCCAAATTTATTAAAACCTGCTCTGCGCCCCCCCCCCTAAAATCAGGAATCACGAAACCATAAACCATTAGTTTTGACCTTTATTTTCGGTTAATATTTTTAACTCTTCCAATCCATTAACGATGAGTTTTCTGAATTTTTTCAAAACTATCTTATTTTCATTTAGGTAAAATTTAACCAAGCTATGAGTAATATTGTTTGAGATTAAGTCCTCAATCGTGAAGCTTTTTAATCCTAAATATTTAAAATCCCCCACCTTATCAGTCTTTATTACAGGTACAACACCATTCTCCATATACTCGACAATCTTAGTTGGGCATGCAACATTGTTAACCACATTATCATCCCTTAAAACAAACCCTAAATCAGAAGTTTTGTATGCGTTAAGTACATCCAAATTAGTTCCAGAGTTAAAAGTAATATTACTTACCGATGATAAATTTTCATCATGAACATAATGCTCTTTATCTTTATTTGGCAACCAATATTCAAAGTGAAACTCACTACATGACAAACTAAGCTCCAACATTCTAGTTACATTCTGCCAGACCTGAGTACCGCCAGCATATATAACTTTTAACTTAGCATTCACAACATCTTTATCTCCAACTTGGGAAAAATCAACTGAAGAAAATATTGGCAAAATTACACTTCTAAAATTGATACTTTTATATTTTCCCTCAAAATGCAACAGCATTGCTTTTGATACACAGATAATAATAGGCTTTCGTTTTAAAATTAAATACTCAACAATATTGAAAAGTCTAGACTTCAAAGGCCTACCAAACATCTTACATTCTTCAGGCACAACACCATGTAAATCTAAGAATACACGGTTACTCTTTATGAAGTAAGAATAAGGTAGATACTTCAAAGCATTACCTATTGTATGCATATATATTATATTAGCGCTTAATATAATTTTTAATATTAAATAAAAATGAATAAAAGCATTTAATTCATACGTTTTAAGATTATTATTAACTTCGACAACTTTTGACCTAATATTTTTTCTGTATGAAACTGAAAGGTAACACCTTTTCCTATCTAAAAACTGACTATCAATAGCTAATATCCTCTGGGATAACCCCCCTTTCTTACTATCTTCATCATGTGGATATGTGCCAAAAAATATCATTTATCTAATTCCTCTAAGCAAGACTCAATACTTTCTAGGTATTCAACATAAGTACTTTCTGTAATAGAACCAACTTTCGTCATCGCCTCAGCCAAACCATCTTCCCTTCTAAAACCAATATATTTAACATTATACTTATTTAAAAGTTGGATACAGAAAAGATTATCTGAACAAATAACAGGCTTCCTCAATGAAAATGAGTCAAAAATGGTACCGCTGGCTCTCAGTCTATATAAGTCTTCAGGAAAAGGAAGAATAAAAAAATCCATTTCTGCTATTTTAGATTTATAGTCATTCTCATCAATAAACCCTAAGTTATAAAAAGGTTCTATAACATTATCACTTTTAATACCTAGTTCATTTCGACCAATCAAATAAAAAGAAACATTTTCGCTTAAGTTTATAACATCCAACTCTTTAACCAACCAATCATAGCCTTTCTCTTTATTAGCAACACCAATAAAGCCAATTTTAATGTTATTTTTATCAAACAGTTTCGCATTAGAATTTGAATCATCATATATATAAGGGTGCTCAAGAACATACACCGCCAAGGAGCCCTTAAGCTTATAATTTTTCTTAAATTCTTGATAAATAGAATCAGATAATAAAATCAAATTACCAATTTTAAGTTTTAAATATAAATTAAGCCAAAATGGAAACCGCCTAAAGAAAAGCAGCCTATCAATTAATTTATTTTTTTGTAAGGAGTTTTCTAATATAGAATGCGGTATGACTTCTATTTCAATTCTATAAATAAACCTCAAAAACACTAAAGCAACCAAATGGAAAGTGTTTATTGAAGAGAATATAAAGCGCCCCTTTCTATTCTTAACAATTTTTTTTATTTCAATTAAAGAGTGTAAAAACTCATTTTTAGGAACATTTTTAAGTACAGTGTACTTTACAGAATCATCTTTAACGATTTCCCTAATTGCATCTGCCTGCTCTTTTGTTGAAATGTACTCAACTACATTTCCTTGTTTTAAATAATTCTTAATTAGCCCGCTATTAAATCTAGAATGCTCAGCTCGAGTACAGCAAGGCTCAATTATATGAATTTTTTCTGGATAAATTCCCAATGACTACTCCTAACATAATTGAAGGCAAAAAAGTAAAACCAAGGTTTAAACATGCAAACATAAAAAATATAGTAAGAATAAGCTTTTTATTAACATCCATTCGGTTTATTTTTTTCAATGTATACATGATAAATAACAAGTATAGAAAACCAAATTTTAGTAATGGATAGTTAAAATTGTGAGGAATATAGTATTTCCTTAAAACTATTTGCTCTTCACTAAAATCGAACTTAGTAAGTTTTGGAAAATTGATAAAATCATCACTCATATAACCTCCAAAGCCTGCTCCTATAAACTTTGAATTGAATGTGATATCATTTACTATGTTTGAAAACTCAATAATCCTAATTAGAGGTGAGTGATTGATGTGATACAAACTTGCACCATTGAAAATAGAAGAAATATTATTTATTTTCTCTTCACTTCTCAAACTGTTGGATGAAATACTTAGAGTCAAAAGGACTGAAATCAGCAATATAATAACACCAATTAGTTTTAAAGCCTTCTTCTTTGCGGCAATAACACCAATACATGAACTAACTAATACAGCCAAAATATTTTGTGAAATCACATTATCAGTAATTACCATAAGAAAAAACAAGCAAGCCAACATAGCGCCATAAAAAAAGCTAAACCTAAAAACAAATAACGCCGTAACTACTGATAACAGCAAAGTTAGTTGAGATGAGTACCCAACAAACTCTCTAGTTTCTAATTTTATCGAAGGTAAAGAAAATAAATAACCATATAAAACAAAAATTAAATATGAAAATAAGAGAACATGAATCACGTTAAGTAATTTTTTAAAATTTAAATTGGAAAAAAACACAGCTGAAAGAAAAACACTTAAATATATTTTAAAGTCAAATAAAAAATAATCTTTAGCATTTGAATCAATATAGACATTAACGAACCCAAAAAGTGTATAAACAATTGAAAAAAAACCAAAAACTAACGTTATAAAGTTTACCTTTATAAAGTCTCTTTTCCACACCCTTAGAAACAGATCCAAAGAAACCAATATCAGCAAAGCTTCAAATGCCTGATTTTGTGGTGAAACTTCTGCATCAAACTCTAGTACAGAATATAATGGTATGATTGTGTATTCTTTCCTCCCTAAAAAGGTCAAAAATGCAGCTACAAACAACATAAACACTGTTATTAGCTTTGATACCAGTATATTCTGGTGCGCAATAATTCTAATTAGAAATATTAAAACACTCAAAAGGAACATATGAAATGTACTATTACGTTCTATTGTTAAAATCATTTCATTATTTTACCTTTTTAATAATATAACCAACAAAGAAATATGCGTTTTTAATATTTAGGGATCTGAATAACACTCTAATAAAAACTCTAGTTTTACTAAAAACAACAAAAAATAGAATATTTGCCACAAGGTAAGATAAAAGAGATGTATATGTCGCAGCGATAGCACCAAATTCTCTGATAAATAAATAGTTCAATGCAACATTTAAAATTGCAGCAGCTAATGTTTTATATAATTCAACATCTACATACCCTTTAATAATTAACCACCTAGTTCCTACAGGCCCTAAAAAAGCAAGCGGCACTGTAAATATTTGAACATTGAAAATATTAGTCGATGGACCAAATCCACCACCATAAAGCATTTCAATTATTTCTTCACTATAAGAAAATAGAAGTATCGAAATGAAAAAAGCAAACCAAAACATAAAAGATGACAGTTCAATTAATTTTTCATTTAATAAGTTCTCTTTATCACTAATAGCTACTAGCAATGGAAAAAAAGCAATAACAATTGAAGTAGATACAAGAGATAAAGGAAGTATTAGCTTAGTCGCAGCACTATAATACCCAGCTTCCTCCGCCCCTAGAAAATAGGTAATCATTACGACATCGCTATTAAGAAACAATGGCACAGCAATAGATGCGAGTAATAGAGAAGAAGAACGTGACACTAAAAGTCTAGCAATTTTCTTATTATAAAACATAACTAAATGCTTAAAGCTTAACTCTAATCCTTTTAAAATCATCGCATAAAAAACAACCAGAATAAGGTTGTAAATTACCATTAATGCTGCATAATAAAAAACTTCAATAAAATTAAAAAGAAATACCACATGTATACAACTGCTTGCTAACTTTGCAATTAACCTTGCTTTTGCACCTGTTTTAGCTTTATGTATCGATTGTAAATAAAGATCAACCACGCTAAAAGGGGTTAAGAATCCTGAAAAACTTATTATCAATATTGTAATTTTAAGTGAATCATCACTTGAAAAGAATAAATTAGCTGATATTAAACACAAGGATATAGCAAATATAGACCCAACAAGCTTGATAAAAAAAGCTGAAGATAGTATGTACTTACTCTTTTTTTTATATCTTATTAGAAACTTAACTAAAATAGTATCTAAACCGAAACTAATCAAAAAGCCGAATAAAGCCCATAAGCTTTGAGCTGTATTTAATATACCAACTTTTTCAGCACCTAAAACTCTATAAGTAAATATAGATAAGATTAATGTAATAAATAAAACAAAGATCTTATCAAGTAAAAGGTAAAATAAATTACTTTTTAAATTCACTTATCAATACCCTACAAATTTTTTCTGCGGCATTACCATTTCCGTATGGGTTATGTGCGAGGCTCATATTTATATATTCATTTTGATTCTCTAATAACTCATTTAGCGCAGAAGTAATTCTGATCACTTCAGTACCAACCAACTTTACTGTCCCTGCATTAACAGCCTCGGGACGCTCAGTGGTATCTCGCATTACAAGTACAGGTTTCCCTAAACTAGGGGCTTCTTCTTGTATACCACCAGAGTCAGTCAAAATAATATGTGCTTGATTCATTAGGTATACAAAAGGTAAGTACTGTTGCGGTTCAATTAGGTGAACATTTTCAACATTACCTAAAATCCGATTGACAGGCTCTTGTACATTAGGGTTTAAATGTACAGGGTAAAGTATTTGGCAATCGGAGTGTGTTTTGGCCGTTAGTGCTAATGCCTCACAAATACGCTCAAAACCACCACCAAAGCTTTCTCGACGATGCCCAGTTACTAAAATTAATTTCTTAGTAGTATCTAACATTGGGAATTGCGCAGCTAATCTATTATTTAATTCGCTATCACTTTCTATTTGCTCTTTTACCATTAGCAGAGCATCAATAACTGTATTGCCTGTAACATGAATACATTCAGGTAAGTAATTTTCATTTAGTAAGTTTTGTTTAGAATTCTCAGTAGGTGTAAAGTGAAACTTTGTTAATGCACCTGTAAGCTTACGGTTTGCTTCTTCCGGCCATGGCGAATATATATTACCGGTGCGTAAGCCTGCTTCAACATGCCCTACTGCAATTTGCTCATAATAAGCTGCTAAGCTTGCTGCAAATGTTGTCGCTGTATCGCCATGCACAAGCACTACATCAGGCTTAAATTCTTTTAAAACCGGTGTTAGCTCTAATAAAATTCGGCTAGTTACCTCAGGTAAAGTTTGCCCTGCCTTCATTAGGTTTAAATCGTACTCGGGGATGATTTTAAACAGCTCTAAAACTTGGTCTAACATTTCCCGGTGCTGTGCAGTAACACACACTTTAGACTCAAAGCGGCCATCATTAGCTAATGCATGAACAAGTGGTGCCATTTTAATAGCTTCAGGGCGAGTACCGAATACAGTTAATACTTTCACTTTAAATCCTTTGTGAGTAAATAATTAAATTCATGCTTTTAATAGCAGCATACTTAATCAGCATTACGCCGCTATTTCAGAAAACTCTTAACCCTTTTATTTTAACTTCCTGATTTATATTCGTAGTTGTAATAGCCGTAGTAACCATAGGCATTACTGGCTTTTTTGAGTATGCCGTTAAATACTACCCCTTTTACATCAATGCCATTTTGCTCAAAGCGATTACGAGTGAGCTCTAATTCACGTATATGGTTTTGGCCAAAACGTGTTACTAACAGGGTACTACCGGCGTGAGCACTCACTATTGCAGGGTCTGTTACTGCTAAAATTGGTGGTGTATCTATAATTATTAAGTCGTAATGCTCTTTAATAGTTTCTACTAACTTAGAAAATCGCTCATGCATTAATAGCTCAGATGGGTTTGGGGGTACTTGGCCACGGGTAATTAAATGCAGGTTTGGTACTTTGGTTTGCTTAATTACATTTTTAAGCTCTAACCTGCCAGATAAAAAGTCACTTAATCCGTTTTCCCACTTTTCGTTAAACGCTTTCTGTAAGTAGCCTTTACGCATATCGGCATCAATTATTAGTACCTTTTTATCGCTTTGTGCTAATACTGTTGCTAAGTTGACCGATATAAATGACTTACCCACACCTGGGCTTGGGCCCGATATTGCAATAACGTTGTTTTTTGCCTCCATCATCGCAAAATGTAAGCTGGTACGCAGGCTACGTAGCGCCTCTATTGCTAAGTCGGCTGGGTTTTCAACCGCCAATATAGTATTGGCTTGGGTGGCTTTTCGGTTTTTAAGCTTACCAAACGATACTAACTGATCTTGGTGATCTGAATACGGCACACTGGCATAAACAGGTAGGCCCATGGCCTCAATTTCGCTAGGGTCTTCAATACCTTTATGTAGCGCTTTTTGCACTAATACAATAGCAACAGCAAGCATGCCACCTAGCATAGTAGCTATAACCACTATTAGCGCTTTTTTAGGCTTAACCGGCTTTGATGTATTTACCTCTGCATGGTCAATAATGCGTACATTACCTACAGTACCGGCACGCACAATATCGAGCTCTTGGGTTTTAGCCAGTAGCATAGTATATATTTGGTTGCTTACTTCAACATCGCGGGTTAAGCGTAATAACTCTTGCTGGGTAGATGGTAAGTTAGTTACTTCGCTGGTTAAGTCATCTTTTTGCTTTTGTACCGCTTTAATTTGTTCAAGTATACCTTGGTATGCAGGGTGGCCTTTTTTAAATTTACGGCTAAGCTCTAAGCGTTGTAATTCTAGCTCTTGTAATTTAGTTTCTAGCTGAACAATTTGGTCAAGTACGCCTTGTGTTTCTAATGTTATGTTTACTGATTGCTGTTTAATTTGGTAATCGTTAAAGCGCTTTTCAGCATACTCTAGTTGCTTTTTAACCTCGGGTAATTGTACCTCTAAAAACTCAAGTGACTTTTGCGCCTCAGCGCTGTTGCGCTCTACATTGCGGCGCACATATATACCCGCTACTTGTTCAAGTACTCTTTCAGCATAGCTTGAATCAGCATCCTCTAAAGTGAGAGTAATGATTCCTGAATCTTTACTTTTTTCATTTGCACCAATAGCCTCTTGTAAATCTAAAATGGTATTTAAACGGTCACGTTTGGTAATAATAAACTCAGTACCTGGGCGCGCATTTAAACTACGAACGATTAGCTTAACGCTATCGTTTGAAAGCTCTTGCCCAATAGGGCCTGTTAGTACTGTTTCGCCCTCTTCGTTTAACAATGCCAACTGGTTATTTTGTTGTGCAACTAAAACAAACTCAGCATCAATATTAAAGCTAGGTACATCAAACCTAAATATATCTATGCTCTCACCACCCCATGCATACGAGCTTGCGCCAAAACTCGGCTCAGCCAGCTCACCCGGTGAGCTTGGTTTAAAGCTACGGTATGCGCGGTTGCCGATTAGTGGGAATAGTTTAGGTTTAACTACCGTATCTAAGTTTAGTTTATCGACTGCTTCACCAATAACAGAGCGCGATTTTAACAGCTCAATTTCGGTCACTGCGGCCGAGGTACTTTCGAACATACCGCTCATGTCATCAAAACCAGGTACCGTTGCGCTGTTGTCTTCTACCTGTATCATAGCGGTGGCTTGGTAAACAGGTGCTGCATACAAAGCATAAATAACACCCAGCAACATAAACACGCCGGTAATGGCCATAATAAAAAATTTACGGTCGAGTAAAGCACCCAGTAATGCCATTAAATCAATTTCTTGCGACTCTTGCGGGCTAGTTTGAGTTGTTCGGTTGCTATTATTTAGCGTTGAAGGCTGAGCATTCATTAATGCAGTTTCCTTATAAATACTTTTGCCAAGCGCTGCATGCGCTGTCGATTAGCTCATAAACATGGGTAAATGCTTCTAAGCTCTGACGATATGGGTCGGGGATCTCAGTGTCGTTCAACCATTTGCCTAACAAAAACGTTTTACCTCTTGCTTGAGGGTAACGTGCGCACAAGTCAGTTAAATGACGTTGTTCCATCACTAAAATAACGCTGTTGTGCTGTACTAATGCTGAATTTATTTGTTGGCCGCGGTGCTCTGACATGTTAATACCATACTGCTCAGCAATTTGCTGAGCAGTAGCATCGGCTGGCTTACCTTCTAATGCGGTTAAACCAGCCGAAGTAACAGTAATCCCTTTGTTTTCTAACTTACTTTTAAGTACATACTCGGCAGTTGGGCTACGGCAAATATTGCCAGCACACACTACTAATACTGAGTCAAACATACTTATCCTTAGTTTGTATTGGCTACATCGTTAATTGAATCAACCGTAGAAATAGACGGTAACAATAAGCTTATTACGCGATTCCAGCGTGCAAGCGGTGCAGAAGTTACATACACAATATCGTGTGGCTTTAACTCAAACTGCTCTGCTAATACGAGGGCTGCTACATTTTTAGCGTGTAATTGGTATACATCTGCAATTACACCATCTTTGGCTAAGTCGCGCTTGCGTAATACAAAAATACCGTTTGCATCGGCAGTGGCTTCTCTAATACCACCGGTATCACTTAATGCTTGAGCTAGGTTTAAGCCGTAGCGGTCAATATCTACCGTGCCAGCTTTGATTACATCGCCCAAAACGTACACTTGGTGTTTGTCGTTACGGCTAACATGCACAATATCGCCATGTTTTAATAAACGGTTTTGCGAAATATCACCATGGCTGTAAAAGTCATCTAGGCGGATTATTTCTGTTTTGTTACCCGACGTGTAGGTTACTTCACGCCAATCAGCACGAGCAGTAATACCACCAGCATTGTTTAACACGTCTATAATTGTGAGTGGGATTTCTGTAATTGGGTAAACACCTGGGTTTTCTACTTCGCCCGTTACATAGGTTTTTTGGCTTCTAAAGCCTACTATTTTTATATCAACTTGCGGGTTTTCAATAACACGACTTAAGCGCTTTACAAGGTCTTCGCGCACTTCGGCAACAGTGCGTCCAGCTGCTGGAATTTGAGGGGCATATGCATAGGTTATTGTGCCATCTTCTGCTACACGAAAACCATCAAACTCGGCTGTACGTTGTACAGCTGCAGGAATAGTTAACTCTGGATGATCCCATACACCAATGGTTAATACATCACCCACCCCTAAACGGTATTGATAATCAGAGGTGTCAATACCTTTTCGGTTTGTTGTATTAACCTTTTTAACTTCGCGTTTTTGGATATTTATTAAAGAAGAATCAATAACTTGAATATTGACTTTTTCGAGGTCTTTTTCTAAATTTTCTACTTGAGCGCCAGAATCAATACCTTCGTAATGACTACCCGGTATGATTGTACACGCACTTACAGAGAGGAGAGATAAAGTTGCTACAAGGAGTTTAAATTTGAACGCCATTCTTCTTCCTAAAAGATTATTATATAAGTTAATACTTACTTATTTTAAAGCTGATCAATTAAAGCATGACGGCTTGTTATACGCAAGTTAACAAGGCCCTAAACCTAGACCTTTGCCAACTATTAACCTATCTAAACTAAGCTATGCTAACCCCATGTAAATTAAAGGCTATTTAAAATTAAAACAACTTAGTTTAGCTAAGCTTTTGTACATTAATGGAGTTCTTTTTAGGAGTAATTAAAGTCGAAGGCTTAACTGACTTATTTATGTGTAATTTAGCAACTTTGCATTACTATCCATTTACATAGGAACATCCTTAAGTTTGGTGCATTATACAGGCAAGTCTGCATATTTCAAGCTAGAGTTCCTTTGTAAAACTGTTTTGAATTTTATGTAGTTTGGCAGTGTTTAAAAAACGCTTGTTGGTATAAGTAGTTATACCAACAAGCGAGCATTGTCTTACAATAGGAATAGCTAAACTCTCAATCTGATATAGCTTAGTCTTAGGTGGTTACTTAGCAAATAACCCTTCAATAATGCGCTCGCATGCTTTTCCATCGCCATAAGGGTTATGTGCAAAGCTCATTTCTTTGTATGTTTCTTTATTTTCAATCAGCTCACTCACCGCGTTTATAATTTTATCGGTGTCAGTGCCTACTAACTTAACGGTACCTGCAGCTACCGCTTCTGGACGTTCTGTAGTATCACGCATTACTAACACAGGTTTGCCTAAACTTGGCGCTTCTTCTTGTACGCCACCTGAGTCTGTTAAAATTAAATACGCTTGATTCATCAAAAATACAAAAGGTAAGTAGTCTTGCGGATCGATAAGCTTTACATTGCTTTTATCTGCCAGCAAACGTTTAACCGGTTCTTGTACATTTGGGTTTAAGTGCACAGGGTATACAAAGTTATAGTCAGGATATTTTGAGGCCAGCGACGAAATTGATTGGCAAATTCGCTCAAACCCACCACCAAAGCTTTCGCGACGATGACCTGTGATGAGTACATAAGGTTTATCTAAAATTTCAGCGAACTTGTTAGTTAGCTGCTGCTGTACATCGTCTTTTGGCAATACGTTATTTTTAACTTGCAGTAATGCATCTATTACTGTGTTACCCGTTACAAAAATAGCGTTTTTTGATACGTGTTCACGTAATAAGTTATCGGCAGACGCTTGCGTAGGGGCAAAATGTTTTGCTGTTAATACGCCCGTTAATGTGCGGTTTGCTTCTTCTGGCCATGGGCTATACAAATTACCTGTACGTAAACCTGCTTCTACGTGCCCTACTTTAATTTGCTTGTAAAAAGCGGCCATTGATGCTGCAAATGTAGTAGTTGTATCACCATGCACAAGCACCCAATCTGGTTTAAACTCATCAAGCACATCACGTAGGCCGAGTAAAATTTTACTGGTGATGTCGTATAAGTCTTGGCCTGCTTTCATTATGTTTAAATCATAATCAGGCGTAATTTGAAAAAGCTCCAATACTTGGTCAAGCATTTCTCGGTGCTGTGCAGTTACACACACTTTAGCTTCAATTCTTGCATCGTTTTCAAGCGCAAGAACTAACGGCGCCATTTTAATTGCTTCGGGGCGGGTACCAAATACGGTTAAAACTTTCATCTATTATCCTAAACACAAAAGCCTGCCAAAAATGGCAGGCTTACTTTCTACTTATATGAGTTAAAAAATTCCGCGGCTATCAACAACAACTTTCCTAGCCACTTGCTCTGCAGGTATGGCCTTAAATTCCTTATGATCAACCAATACTGCTAATGTATTACTGCGCTCAAGCGCTTCTTCAATTGAAACCAACTTAACGCCTAACGCTGCTAGAGCTTCTGGTAGCTCGTTGATATTTGGCTCAACAACTAGCACTTCGGCTTCGTTGTTTTGCGCTAGCATTTTGGTAATATCGAGTGCTGGGCTCTCGCGTAAATCATCAATATCTGCTTTAAATGCAATACCTAAACACGCTATCACTGGCTTTTTAAATTGATCAGCTGCATCAGTTATTTGCTTTAAAACATAATGAGGCTTAGCGTCGTTAACTTCACGAGCCTGACGTATTAGTTTTGCAGTTTCTGGCGCTGAACTAACAATAAACCATGGATCAACAGCAATGCAGTGACCACCCACACCAGGGCCAGGGTTTAAAATGTTTACTCGTGGATGTCGGTTTGCAAGCTTTATAAGCTCCCAAACATTAATATCTAGCTTGTCGCATATCATTGATAGCTCGTTTGCAAACGCAATGTTCACATCACGAAATGAGTTTTCTGTTAGCTTTGCCATCTCTGCTGTTCTGGCGTTTGTTAATAAACATTCACCCACAACAAAGGTTTTATACAAGGCAACTGCTTTTTTCGAGCATTCTTCCGACATACCGCCTATAACGCGATCATTCTCTACAAGTTCACGCAAAACGTGACCTGGCAATACACGCTCAGGGCAATGTGCAATGTTTATATCAGCTTCGTTACCAGCGGTTTGTGGAAAAGTTAGGTCTGGGCGGGCTTCGGCTAACCAGTTTGCAAGCTCTTCTGTTGCTCCAACAGGCGAAGTTGACTCTAAAATAACTAAATTGCCTTTTTCGAGTACTGGCGCAATTGCTTTTGCTGCAGCTTCTATGTAGCTCAAATCTGCTTGGTAGTCTTCTTTAAAAGGGGTTGGAACAGCCACCATAAATGCTTCTGCTTTTTCTGGTTTTGTTACTGCCTTTAAATTACCGGCTTTAACTGCGCTGCGTACCACCATATCAAGGTCTGGTTCAACAATATGCACATTCCCTGCGTTTATTGTATCTACAGCATGTTGGCTTACATCAACCCCAATAACATTAATTCCGCGTGATGCAATAACAGCTGCAGTTGGTAAGCCTATATAGCCAAGCCCAACGACTGATACAGTTTTAAATAACATTTAAACCCCTAATTTAAATTAACTTTTGTAAAAACCCAGCCCTGGGCAACTTTAAACTTTTTTTGTAAGGTAGTAATAAAAATACTTAATTAAATTACTTTGCCTCAATATCCTTGTTGGCTGGCTTAATAATCTGTAGAGCCACTCTAAGTTTACGGCTCTAAAAGCGGCAGGTGCTCGTTTTACATTTTCGGTAAACACGTCATAGGTTCCGCCTACTCCCATAAAAAAGGTAGATGGGCACGACTTCTGACACTCAAAAATAAATAACTCTTGACGAGGCGACCCTAAAGCAACACTTACAAGCTTTGCTCCTGAGTTAGCTATTTCTTCAATAACTTGCTGCTCTTCGCTAGCAGAAAAATAACCGTTTCGATAACCAACAACATTTACGCCTTGCGCTAGCAATTTTTTATAAGCTTCATGTACCACAGACTCTTTTGCGCCTAATAGAAATACTGGCACATTATTCTCTGCAGAACGTAACATTAAACGCTCCCAAAGCTCACAACCAGGAATGCGCGCCACAGGCTGCTTTAATCGCTTTGACATTACATAAGACACACCAATACCGTCTGGGTATCTTAAGGTAGCTTGTTGCAACGTGCTCATAACCTGTTGGTCAACATTCGCTGCCATCACCTTTTCAGGGTTTATTGCAACTGCAACACCTGGCTTTACGCCCTCAGGTACTAAAATTGAAGTATCAATAAGTTCATCAATTGATTTATAGGCTAAAACGTCTATTCCACCTACATTTACACTATTCATTATCAACTCTCAATTTAGCGTATATCTTTAATATTTCCTCTGTTACAGAGGATAACTGGTATGGTGCGGCAGAGTTTATTGCACAGAGGCGCATTGTTAAATAGTCTTGTTCTGTTAAGTCCAAAACTTGCTCTATTGCAGACGTTGCGTTAACACATACGTTTTCGTCATTTGGAATTAAAAAGCCATTTTCGCCATTTAGTACTTGCGCGGTGCTGCCGTCGGTCTGTGTCGCTATTACAGGTAACCCACACGCCATTGCTTCCGCCATTACCAAACCAAATGATTCATTATATGATAAATTAATCAACATGTAACTTTCGTTATAAATTGTAACCAGCTGTTGTGCACTGCAATAATCAAAGTAACGAATGCTCACGTTCTCGTTTTTAGCGAAACGCTCTATAAACGAACTATCACCTGACCCTACTATCGCTACCGTTAACTTACGCTGAAAATTTTCTAAAATTGCTTCGAGCCTATCAATTCCTTTGTTTTTATTTAAATTACCTACAAAAACAAAATCGAACTGTTTTATTGCGGTTGTCTGTGGCTCATAAAATAGGTCATTCACCCCCGCACTTAGCACACTTGCAGAAACAGGCTTAAAAAATCGCTGCTTTAATTTTTCACTCACAAAAATAAACTTATCAACAAAACCTGAGCTATACCGATAAACTGGCCCAGGTGTTGGATACAAATAAATATCGCTACCGTGAAAAGTAACAGCGATTTTTGCTCGCCAATTACGTAATAATTTATAAGCAATAGCTAATAAAATATTTGGAAAGTAAAAATGAACATGAATGATATCGTACTTTTTAAACGAAAAAATATAACCAAGCACGAAGCGCAAAAAGAACAAAGGATAACGCAATAACTTAGCAATACCCGACTTTTCTTCTTGATTTAAATAATAAAAATCAACATGGCAATTACCCTGCTTTTTTAAGCTCTCGTACTGGTTAAAAACAAATCGTCCCGAATTTGGCTTGTTTTTACTTGGCCCCATATTCGATAGCAGTAATACACGTAAATTGCTCACTTGTTTTGTTTCTCCATACGCTTAAGTTTAACGCCATAATTGGCGCGCGAAGGTATAAAATGAAACATTAATCGGTATGCTAGCTGTATAAAAGGGATAAAAATAGCAGGTGTTTGTGGGGAGTATCCCGATTCGACAACCTGATTTTTATACTTTGAAGCAGTTTTTGACCATAATGATTTTAAATTACGATAAGATACCGCTCGTGAATAGTCTTGTTGAATAAATGAGTCAAAAACAATTCGAGAGGCAAATGGTGAAACTATTGTAAAAAATTGTGCGGCTAATACATTACTACCAAATACGGTATAGCGACCACCTCGCCCATACACAAACTCATAGTAGGTCACTTTTTGATAATCATTTAATTCTAGGTTAGCAGTTTTAACTTTGAAATCTTGCCACAGTATCTCAAATTCGCCGTTAGTCAGTTCTTTATAGCGTAAACGAAGTAACTTATGTGCGCTAAAGTTGATAAAACGATAAACAAATGGCACTAACTTTAATAGCTCTCCTCGCTTGCCCTTAAAGTTTATGTAGGTGCCGCGCTGAAATAAATCACCTAAGTAACCGTCATAAAAAGTAGAGGCTTGGTTATAGTGCTGTGCAATGTAGTGATAATTGGTATACAAGCGATTAATAGGCTTTAATGTGGCAAACGCCATTTCGTCCAAAATTGCTTGTTCTTGTTCATGAAGCGGCTGCTCATTAAAGTCAAAGGCATGGTAGTGTTCAAAGTCTTGCTGGTAATGCCCTGCTATTTTGCGTTCAGGCGAACCTTCGGGTCCGTAAGTAAAACCATATTTATAAGCACCATTGGCCAATAGATAACGAGAGTCTAGGCCGCTGCTTAATGGCAAAATTCGGGTATCGTAGGGCCAAAATTCAGTTAATGTATTTACATACTCTCCAAGGTCTTCTATTGCTTTTCCGTCATAAAATGTAAAGTAACTCTGCTCTGTTCCAGAAGTAATCGCCGCACCTGGCTGTAGGCGCTCAATTTCATTGTAAAGCGTGTAATTACCAAACAAGTGCTGCTTTTTACGAAGAATACTTTGCATATCATTATTTAATGTATGCTCTTGTGTAAGAAGAGCTTTAACGCTTGGCGCAATTCGCAGCCCATTCGCAAGTCTATCAATATAATGTGTTGATAAGCCGAGTGGATCTGTTAGCAAAGTTTGTTGTTCGTCATTTTTCCAAAAGATGACAAATACACCCGCTAAAATATCGTTTAATACGCTTGGTCCGCGCTCAACAATATCTTTGGCAAGTAAAGCAAGGGGATTTAACTTTTGCTTATATATAAACCAACCTGAAGCAATAAATACTTGCTCTTGGTAAATCGCTAGCGGCGGAGTCGACCAAGCATTGGTATCGTAAATCAAATAACCATCGGCAATATTTTCAGGAAATTGATATAGCTTGCTATTGTCGGACATTGCAGCAAAAGAAGCCGGTAATGACTTTGGATCGCAATTTAAATACATGCCACGCATTTTATTTATCCTTATGACGCTGCATTTGTATTAACAGACGTACGTTGTTGACGTCGTTGTAAGTAGGCTTCAAGAGGCTTTTTACCAAATATCGCCCCAACCAGTAATTTAACTATTACACGTGGGTTTAATAACTTTAACTTTAAAGCATGAGCGTATTTTTTTATTGCCATCATACGGTTACCGCTACGTAACTCAAAGTCAGCCAAACTTTCGAACTGCCTTGATAAGCCATTATTTAAGCCAAGGTGAAGATACTCTGCTTCGTACTTCTCTATAATTGCACGATGACCATTCGCTTTTGATACCGGATTACATGAAATACCATCATCAGCAAGTTGGTAAGTAATAAGCGCTTCGGCTAAGTGAATTGCAGGGTATTTTTTTGATAAACGTAGCAGTAAGTCATAGTCTTGCATGCTTGGTAGGCTGTTATCAAAGCCGTCAACATCGCGGATAGCATCAGTTGCAATCAATAAGACGGATGTGCAAATACCATAACCTTGATTTAGTAACGATTCGTATAAGTTATCGGCTCCAAGGCAGCCAAAGTACTTTTTCCAGCCTTGATACTCTAAATACATATCGGAGTAACAAATGGCTGCATTGCTTTTCTCTAATGCGGCTATTTGTTGTTCAAGTTTAGTTTGTAGCCACAGATCATCATCATCTAAAAATGCTACATATTCGCCTTGAGCAAAATCAACACCGGTATTACGCGCTTGGCAAGCCCCTTTGTTCGCACTATGTCGAATATACTTAATTCGCTGTTCATCAGCATATTGTGCCATTACAGCTTCGGTTTGGGCGCGCGCATCGCTACTAGGATCATTATCATCAACAATCACTATTTCCCAATTCTCATAGCTTTGAGCCTGTACACTTGCGATTGCTTTAGGTAATGCATGCGCACGTTTGTACGTTGGTATGATGACAGTAATTAATTTATTCATTTTAAAAGCCTAGGTAATATATCGCGCTTACTTGTTTCGGTAACCATCGTAATAAGTAATATCTGTTTCGCTATAGTGCTTAAAGGTCAAGAAGTAATCTAACCCTTTGTTTTCTATCGGGTGTCTATGTATTTCATCTTGATAAAAAAAGTTACTTTCATTAATCAGGAGCACATAAGAAAATGCGGCCATATGAAAAGCGATAACTAAAAATAAAAAGCTGCCTGTTATTAATTTGGGTGTTATGTACTGAAATGCTAACAACATTAAAGGGGCATACAGAAGGTACAACGGCAATAAAATGCGATGTAACTCATCACCTATAAAAAACAGCGCAATAAAGCTGAGCAATGTTAAAAAGCTCATCATATTAAATAATCGAATATACGTTGGGCTTGTTGTTTTTATATAGCCAGGTAATGCGATAATCGTGACGAAAATAAAAAATAACAAAGAAGGTAGTTTTGAAAAACTAGGTTCAAAAACTAAGCGCGTTAAAATTTTATTAATCATGTAATGATTAATAACAGAACCTACTCCTTTAATTGCTAACACCCCAAAAATTGCTGCAAAAACAAACCCTAGAATTAACAAGATTAATTGTTCAATATTCCAACGTCGGTTTAAATGCTTACTAAAAAGAAGCAAAGGAAGTAGTAAAAAGCTTGTTGAAAAGTGCATTAAACTTCCTAAGAAAAAAATAGCTATGCCATGTTTCTTATTCGTTTGTGAGTACCAAATTCCATAGAGTAAAATAGGCACAGCCATACATGCTCTGATCAAGTGCCACTGACTTTGAAAGAATTTATAAAAAAATACAATCATTAAAAAGCACAGCAGTGGACTAGGGTTATCAACTAACTTACAAAATTTCCAAATTAACAGGTAGGTAACTGCTAGCGTTATAAAGTAGTAAAGGAATGAGTGATTATTAGTTAAGCTCGCTACAACCCAGCTATATAAAGCGAATAAGAAGTCTGCATGCTTTGCATACAGTAATGAGGTGGGTAACATGCTAGAAAAGCTGCTATAACGCTCATAAGCCATTAAGTAAGAGGGCATATCATCTGCTCCCCCCCAAAGATACCCTATATGACGCGAAGCAATCAGCACAGATAACGAGAACACAACAAAAAAGACAATTGCACTATCAAGCTTGGTTTTTTGTACTGCGAAGGCGTAAATAAATACGCCCGCAACCCAAGCTAAAAATGGCAAAAATAACCAGCCTGCAAGCAACAGGCAGCCAGTGATTAATAGCTTGGTATTTACTTGCTGTTGTTGTTCAGCAAAGCCGAGAGAGTCGTCAGCGTTCAAGTTATAACCTTATCACTTTGGCTTAATCACCTTTGCGCTGACGATTATTAATACGAACAAAATGTAGTAATAAGATGCTTACACAAACAAAAAAACCTGAAAAAATAGCACCAAGAATACAAATAACCGCTCTGTTAGGAGATGACTTTCGTTCTTCAACGATAGGGCTTTCAATAATCTTGAACGCAAAGTCCTTACGAACCTCGGCAAGTAACATTGCTTTGGTTTGCTCTTCTATAATTGTGTAGAACACGTTTTGCATTTCGGCTACGTTGGTTTTTGATAGCTGTTCATTTAAGTACTTAATGCTTTCTTTTTTCTCAGCTATTTCACGTTCTCTAACCGATTTGTTGATCAATGCAACGATATTTTCTACATACCGCTTAGAGATGCGAGGGTCGATATGCTCAAATGAAATTTTAACTAAACCATTTACTTTGTCTTGTTGTACAGAAAGCTTTTTGAGTAGTCTCTCGTATGTTTCATACATTGAAGGCTCTAGACTTTCTTGTGACTCTAGGTCTATTTTCCACTTTCCATCGTTATAAAGCGCAGGATCGATTACCAGCTGCTGAGAATCTCTATTCCATTCTTTTACAGCGAATAAATTCACTTTTACGTTATTTTGCTCAATAAATTTATATAGAAAGTCTTTTGATTTGATGATCTCTAAATACACAGCAGTGTCATCACCAGCACCACCTAGATTGATACCTGCAACACTTGCTAAGCTACCCAACTGCCCTAATGATGCTAAGGCACCGCTTTCTTGCTGCTTTTGCGGCGCTAACAGCACCGTCGACTTATACATATTTGGCAAGGTTAACGAGTAGGCTAAAATTGCTGCACTAAAAACGATTGATAAAAAGATGATTAACCACTTTTTGTTCCAAAGTACTAACCAAAGCTCAATCAGATCAAAGGGCTTTTGTGAACTTACGTCCTGATTTACCGTGCCTGTCATTGCGCTTTCCCTGCTGCCAATTTTAATAAATACTGACCATAGCTTGTTTTACTTAAAGCTTGCCCTTGCTCTATTAATGACTCTTTAGTGATCCACCCCTGCTTATAAGCAATTTCTTGTAAACAGGCTATTTTGAAGCCTTGGCGCTTTTCAACAGTTTGTACAAAGAGCGACGCTTCCATCAGGCTGTCGTGCGTGCCTGTGTCTAGCCATGCAAAGCCTCGTCCTAGCACTTCAACTTTAAGACGCTTTTCGTCTAAATATGCTTGGTTTATTGCCGTGATTTCTAACTCACCACGAGCTGAAGGAGTGACCTTTTTGGCTTTTTCAATAACTGAGTTATCGTAAAAATACAATCCGGTTACTGCATAGTTAGATTTAGGCTCTAACGGTTTTTCTTCGATTGAAATACCATTAAAGTTTTCATCTACTTCAACAACTCCAAACCTTTCAGGATCGTTTACTTGATATGCAAAAATACATGCTTCTTGGTCAAGTTTTGCATGGGCTTTTAACTTTGGTGAAAAGTTAGAACCATAAAAAATGTTATCACCCAAAATCAGGCAAACGTTGTCGTCGCCAATAAACTCTTCACCAATAATGAAAGCTTGCGCTAGGCCTTCAGGTTTTGGCTGTACCTCGTAGCTCAAATTGATACCAAAACGGCTGCCATCACCTAATAGTGTTTTAAACTGCGCCTGATCTTGAGGTGTTGTAATGATGAGTATATCTTTAATTTCAGCAAGCATTAGCACCGATAATGGATAGTAAATCATCGGTTTATCGTAAATCGGTAATATTTGCTTAGAAACACCTTGAGTTATCGGGTGTAAGCGTGAACCACTACCACCGGCAAGTATGATGCCTTTTGTTTTGCGTAATGATGAATTGTCATTGTTCATTTGTGAATTACTCATTTCCATACTTCATTTAATGGTCAGTTCTGAGCGCTTAGGTATGCTTACTTTACACTCAATTTTCTTTATCGAAACGTTAAATTTAGGCTGCAGAAGCTAGCAATTATTCTCCAGCTGCACCTAGTCGCTCACGTTGATATGAGCCATCCTGAACATTTTGGCACCAATCTAGATTGTCTAAATACCATTGCACTGTTTTTCGAATACCAGACTCAAACGTTTCTTGAGGTGTCCAATTTAGTTGGTCGGCTATTTTAGCTGCATCAATTGCATAACGACGGTCATGGCCAGGACGGTCTGTAACATAGGTGATTAGCGAAGCATACCCTTCTGCTAAATCTTTACTTGGTGCTAACTCATCTAACAAACTACAAATAGTTTTTACTACTTCAAGGTTTGTTTTTTCGTTATGTCCACCAATGTTGTATGTTTCACCTACTTTACCTTCACTAGCAACGGTGTATAAAGCACGCGCATGATCTTCAACAAATAGCCAATCTCTAATTTGTGAACCATCACCGTAAATAGGTAATGCCTTGCCTTCTAACGCATTTAAAATGACTAGTGGGATCAGCTTTTCAGGAAAATGAAACGGGCCATAGTTGTTCGAGCAGTTGGTAACAACGACAGGTAAACCATAAGTGCGGTGCCACGCTCTCACTAAATGATCAGAGCTTGCTTTACTCGCTGAATAAGGGCTACTAGGTGCATACGATGTTTGCTCTGTAAATAAAGGCAAACTTGAGCTATTTTCGACATCATCAGGATGAGGTAAATCACCATAAACTTCATCTGTCGAAATATGGTGAAATCTAAAGGCTTGTTGCTTATTGGTATCTAAGCTTGCCCAATAACCTCGCGCTGCGTCAAGTAGGGTATATGTACCAACAATATTTGTTTGAATAAATTGGCCAGGCCCATCAATTGAACGATCAACATGCGATTCTGCAGCTAGGTGCATTATAATATCAGGCTGATATGATTGGAAAAGTGAGTCGACAGTTGCACGATCACAAATGTCACCTTGAATGAAGGTATAACGTTCGTTATTTTCTATGCTTTTAAGTGACTGTAAATTTCCAGCATATGTGAGCTTATCTAGGTTTATAACTTTATGCGATGTTTCGTTTATTAAAAAACGTACCACGGCACTTCCAATAAACCCTGCACCACCTGTTACTATAATCGTTTTCATCCACACCCTTTTTAACTAAATTAATTAGCTTTTCAACAGCGGCGAATTATCGCAAATATACAGCCTATTTGCTATAACCTGCCGATTTTTTGCCGTTTTCTAACTGTTCTAAATACAATTCTAATGTTAATAAACTGCCTATTTTTTCAGGGCGAATTGAGTCGTCCATGGCAAAGAACTTGGATAGAATTTTATTAACTTGGTCATTGCCAATTAATGTTGCGACTCGGCTATTTGGCATACATAACATATCTGTAAGATACTGCTTAAATTGCGTTTCTCTGAGCCAAGTGTCGTAGGCTACATAGTGTCGCTTAGGCGCAATTGAGCGATATAGCTTGCGTGCCGCTCTTTCAAACACAGAACCTTTTATTAGCTTTACTAGTTGTTGCTTAACTGGATTTACCTTTGGCTCAACTTGATTTTCGGTCAATGAAATTGGTTTTCCTGTTTGTTGCCAAGGGATCGCTGCAAAATAGTCAGGATAATAACGTAACAACATTGCGTGGTATAACTTACCATTACGTCTAAAGCTTTCTGGTAAAGAATAAAGAAACTCAACCAAATCGTTATCCATAAACGGTTTAAGGTTATGTAACTGATGACTCAATAAATCACTTCCAGCGCCAATAAAGCGTACTCCGCGATTATAAATAAACACAGGATCATCATTTTCATGTGTAAAGTAGTCATGATCAATGTTTGCATGTTGAACATGCTTAGTGTAGCGAGTTGCAATTCTTTTCTGCTTTGAGATTGTTGCTTGCGACTCAGGAAATAAATAGCTCCCGCCAAAAGTCACATCACCTAAATAACCATTGAGTAAATAATTAGACTCTTGTGCAATCAACTCTACAGAGCTGAGTGCATGCATGTGTAAAATATTCTTTAAGCCATCTGTCAACCAAACACCACGTTCTCTGCCAGAGAACCAATTGTTTTGATCAATTGCAACCAACTGGTTAGATACCCCTGCTAAATCAGCCACTTGTTTTGCAATAATTGCATCATCGCAACTAGGTTCACCAAAGGTAAATGTTTTGATTTCGCCTTTATAGTGCTGCTTGGCTCCAGCGAGCAAAACTCTAGAGTCAAGACCACCACTTAACGTAATTGCTAATTTAGGCTGTTTTACCACACTCATACATCGAGCCATACTGGCATCAAAAAGCTGATAAGATTTTTCAACAGCCTCATCAAACGAGATGTCATTTAGTGGTTTAATCTCTGACCATTGCCAGTAGAGTTGCTGCTGATAGTGTTCTGCTTGGGTATTAACAGTGACTAATGTTGCTGCTGGCACACGTCGTATATTCTTAAATAAAGTTTGCTCACCAAGCATGTGCCCTACATCAATATAGGTATCTAAAGCCGCCTGATCTATCTTTTGTGTGTAATCTGGGTGCAGTAGTATGGCTTTTGGCTCACTTGCAAACCCTTTTATCCGATCACCTTCAACCCAAAGGTAAAGTGGTTTAATACCGAAGCGATCTGTTGCCAAATGAAGTGCTTGTGTTTGTTTATCATATACCGAAAAAACAAAGTAACCATTTAAGCCATTACAAAACGCAAGTAGGTTATCAATTAGATACTGCTCGCAAAGATTCTGTAGCGCATCTTCCGTTTTACAGTCATTACCATTGATTGAAAAGATATCGCCCCAAATAGTGACGTGCAAGCGATCATCGCTATATTCGTAGCACGCTATTTGCTCAACATTTTTAAGCATTTGCTGATAGTGCTGCGAAACAAAATAACTGTTTTTATCGCCTGCTACATTCGCAAAGCAATCATGATCTTCTGCTACTTGGTCTGGGCTAATAAAACCGATCATACCGGGCATACTAAGAACCTCGAATAAAACTGTAAAACTTGAGTAGTTGCGGTGTAATTGCGATTAAGTAACCTACACAAATAAGCACAAACAAATATACTGGAGCTAATATTAATAATGGCTGTATAAGTAATAACAACAAGGCTGCTATCGCAAAAAATGCTATGCATGCTGGCCCGAGTGCGGCAGCAAACTGGAAAAAAGACAATCCACTAATAGGCTTAATAAGAAGTTTCCAGTGCAGTAAAAATAATAAAACCTGTAACGCAACCAGCGCTTGCACCATTACCGTAATACCTTCATTGATTGAAAGTACGATAACTAAGGGACGCACAACTGTGACAGCAATATTCCACCAAAAGCCACGTTTTACCTCACCACTAGCACGTAACAGCACACCAATAGGATTCATCATAGATATGATAAGCATATATAAGCCAAGCCAACGAAGAAGCTCAGCATGTTCCAGCCACTCAGCCCCATAAGCAATACCTAAAATAAATTCAGGGAATAAAGCAACTAAACAGTACAAAGGTATATTGATTAAGCTAAGTAGTCTAATCACCATGCCATATAAAATAGCTAAGCTATGCGTTTCTTTGTGCTTAACAATAAGCGGAAAGGCCACTTTGTTTACCACTGGATTAATCAATTGTAATGCAGGTCTAAATACGAGTGCTTTAACGTAAGCATAAATACCAAGTACTTCTGGCCCTAGTAATTTACCAATCAATAACTGATCAAGCTGAGCACTTATAAAGTTTACAAAGCTCTCACCGGTTTGATAAAGGCCATACTTAATTGGCGCGATTATGCTGTTTAAACGTAACTTGCTAAATCCTGGTCTTAAAAGAGGGAAGCCAACTAAAAAGCAAGTACTTAAAAGCAGAGCATTTAATAATTGCGAAAACACAACTGACTCTAGCCTCAGGTCAACTGCTAACAATATAATTAATGCTATAAAACTTGCTACGCTGGCGAATACTTCAATTTTGGCAATACTATTGAAGTGCATTTTTTGCTGTAACAACGCTAATTGTTGCTGCCCTAAGCTGCGAATAAAAAATACCGGAGACAAATAACATAACAATAAAGACAGTTGTGGCATGTTAAAAAAAGACGCAGTGGGCACAGCCATTATCAGCACAAGTAAAGAAATCACAATGCCCAACATTACATTGACCATATACAGCTGGTTTAGTTGAGATTTTTTTAACTGCTTATGGAATATTAGGGCGTTTGAAATGCCTGCATCACCAAATATTTGAGCAAAACCCACCACCAACTGTATGATTGCCAATACACCAAGTTCGGCAGGTGTTAAAAATCGGGCAAGCACAATTAATTGCGCAAGCTGCAGACCACCTTTTATAAGTGTGGTAGAGGCCGTCCAAGATACGCCAGATACAGCATCACGTGCTACACTCATGCTAATTTATCCATGTAATTGCTCTAGCATATCGCGCCATTTTGGTGCTAGCGCTTGCTCGGTGAAATGCTGATTCATAAGGTCAGGGTTACGATTATTGTCTTTATTGACTAACTCTTTTAAATCTGAAAAATTCATGCTGGCCACTTCATCCGTTTTATGGATCTCAAAGCCAAGTTCTGTCAAATAGGTATAACTAGATGTGTTAGAAAGTAGGAACATTGGTTTGCCCATTAATAACATGGCATATGCAACATATAGCCCTTGTTGGCGGTGTTGGGCAAATACAGTTAAGTGAACATCATTCAATAACTTATCGTAGTCTTGCTTGTTAAGCATAGTGGTAATTGCATTAAACTTATTACCAAACAATGCTGTAGCATGTTTTATCACTTCATCTATGTAGCTTTGCTCACCACCATAGTTTAGTGGCATGATAATTTCGACACTTTCACCAGCTAAATGAGCTAGCTTATTTAGTGCGTCAATATGGTTATTACTTGATGATGCAGAATTACCTACGAGTATTTTTAGTGGTTTTTCAGACGTTAATTGCTCGCGGTCTTGCTCAACTTTCATCCCAATTAATGGGTATGGCAGCACTTTAACATTTCGTTTGAATAATACACGTTGAGCAAGTGACGCATCTCCTTTATTTAGAGCAAACACATGTTTATAGCGATTAATAACTAACGCATGTAAAACATGGACTATACGTTCTTTTATCGTACGATTTGCTTTTGTATGACGATATAGCTCAGCCCCCCAAAGTACACAGCTGCTGCGCTTTGTGACCGAGTGAAATAACAGTTTTTTCCAAACATGCATATCAAACGAACCATGAAATACTATTTGGTCTTCTTTAGCTGTGCTCTCAAGCAAAGAAAAAAGCTCTGTATTATCTTTATAATTTAAAAAGTTTGGGATCGGCTCTGGCGTTTTAACCCAAAATTGCTGTTCTGCATCTGGGGTGCATTGCTGACTGAAAAACTGTTGCATCGGTTTATAGTGATGCGGCGTATCAGCAAAGATATGGATTATACGTTTTGTCATATCGATTATTTATTTTGGTAGGCTGCTAGGAAAGATTTTTCATGGGCTAGTAAACCATCTTCGCGCGCTTTAATATATTTTGCAGGTTGCCCAGCATACACTCCCCAAGCCGCTAATGAGCGATTTACTAAACTCAGTGCGCCAATAGCCACACCTTGCTCTAGCGTTACGCCTGGTAGAATTACACTGCCACTTCCAACAATTACATGCTTAGCGAGTGTCACAGGGGCATGTTCAACGTTAGTAAACTCACTATCAATAGTCGGGTTAGTTAAAAAAGCCCCTGAATAATCATCACTGCTTGAGTAGATAGCAACCCTTGAAGAAATATTACAAAAATCGCCTATTTGAATATGCCCAGCGCCAATAAGGCAGCTGTATACGGCAAGATGAATATGACTTCCTAGTGTTATACCACCCTCTCCTGCAGAGAGAACACAAAAATCATCTATGCGGACGTTGTCGCCTATAGAGATCCTTGATGCTCCATAGATAGATGCTTTCTTGGATATTTTTACGTTCTCACCAACGTTTGAAAAACCCAGTTCTTGTAATTCATCTCGCGTATAAATGGCCATCTAGCTTCCTATTAAATGGATATATTAACAACTGGTTTGGATCGCAGAAATTAAACTACTACATATTTGCTCAACGCCATCCAACGTTAAGTCGGTGAACATTGGTAAACATAAAATGCGTAAACTTAACTCATTGCCATGTGGAGTACTACCTTGCATTCCATATGCAGGGACTGTTGACAAGCTTGGATAAAAGTAACGCCTTGTTTGAATACCTTGCTCGAGGAGTTTAGCTTGCACTTGTAACAGTTGTTGCTCATTTTTAAGTACAACTGGCATGTACGCGCCATTGTTTTCGCCTTGAGGATGCCAAGCCTGGAAACTCAGCAAGCCTTGCTCAGCAGACGCTTTTAATAGCAATTGGTATTGCGCTGCAAGATCACGCCTTTTCTGAGTTATCTCACTCACATGTTCGAATACAGATAATCCCATAGCTGCATGCATTTCGCTCATTTTTGCATTAATGCCAACCAGTTCTGGGTAAAGCTTTGCGTCAAAACCAAAATTAATTAATTGCTTTGCTTTTAAATAATCAGATTCATGCTTAAAGATGATGGCTCCACCTTCTACACTATGAAACAACTTAGTAGCATGTAGACTCAAAGTCGCTACATCACCATGCTTAAGCACTGTTTTACCGTTGATATCGCTCGCAAAGGCGTGAGCAGCATCGTATATAACCTTTAAGTTATATTCTTTCGCTTTACACTCTATAGCCTCCACATCACATGGATTACCAAATACATGCACACCTAAAATTGCCGAAGCACTATTTAGTTGGGAATGTGTAGCTTTATTAATATCAAGGTTATAAGTATTTGGGTCTATATCAATAAATTCTGGGCTAATATCAGCAAACTTTAAAGAGCTTGCTGTTGCCGCAAACGAAAAAGGTGTGGTTAATACAGTGCCTTTAGTATCAAGTGCAGCAAATGCGACTTGCAATGCTAAGGTCCCGTTGGCGACCAATAGTAAATGTTCAACACCTAAATATTCTGCAAGTTGTTGCTCAAATTGCTGCAAACATGGGCCATTATTTGTTAACCAGCAGCGCTCAAATATACCATCAATTTGCGCTTTGTACGCGTCGATTGAGGGCAAAAACGGTTTTACTATTGGATACTTCACTCATCAGACTCACAAAACAAAAACAGTGACGAAGTGTAGCAAACAACGATTAATGGGGCTAGCAGAGAAAGAATCTTTTAAGTTAACTATGATCAGTAAAAATCGCCCATAAAAAAAGCGAGCCGAAGGCTCGCTTTTTTAAAACCATAACTGGCTATGTAAACTAATTACTTAGTTTTTACACGGTCAGCGTCAGATTTAGAGTAGTAAACACCAGTTACATCGATGTCAGCAGTTGGAGAGTTAACTACTACTTTGATGTGTGCATTACCAGTTACACCGCTTTCTGCAGCGAATGCTTTAACTTCTTGAGAGATGTTAGTAGTCGCTTTAGGAGTAGCTGTAGCTGTAAGTGTTTTAGTGTAAGTTTTGCCGTCAGCTGTGATATCTACAGTGATTGCACCAGCAACAGAACCAGTGTTAGAAACATTGATTGACTGTGCGTACTGAGTACCAAATGGCATGAATACGATGTTTTCATCGAAACCATTTAGAGTCCAAGAACCAGCTGAAGCTGAAGCCATTGCTTTAGTTGAAGCAGTACCAGCAGCAGTGTTGTACTTGATTGTTGAATCAACAGTGAACTTTTGTGTAGATAGGATAGGCGCTTTAGAGTTTGCTTTACCTAATACAGTGAAAGTAGCTGTCATAGCTTCTGCAGTGTTACCAGCAGCGTCAGCAACAGTTACAGTGATTGCGTCACCAGCTGTGTTGATTGTGCTTGTGTAAGTGTCTGCAGTACCAGTTGCTTTGAATGCAGCAGCTAGTTCAGTAGCGCTAACACCAGTAGTGCCGTCAGTGTCCATCCAAGAGAAGTCACCTTTGATCACGTGAGTAGCACCAGTGTATGCTGCGTCATGAGTACCAGCAGTAGCAACTACTGGAGTTACTTCTAGTACGTCAGTAGTGATAGTGTCGTTACCAGCAGTGAATTGCTTACGCTCGTTTTCAACGTCGATTACACCGTTAAGTAATTTAGTAACTGAAGAGCTAAGTTGAGCTTTAGAAGTTACAACAGTTGAAGTCGCTGTACCAACGTTGTCTAGGTCTAGACCAGTTGATGTTTTAGCAGCGTAAGTTAATTTAATATCACCAGCAGCGTCTGTTACTGTAGTAGTTTTAAGAAGCGCACCGTTTAATAGGAAGTTCTTACCGCTGAATACTTCAACTGGTGAAGGAACTGCAGTTACACGGAAAGTAGCTGTAGTAGCAGTTTTAGATAACAAACCAACAGTTGGGTTGTTAGTAAAACCAGAGAAAGTGATAGCAGGGTTAGATGTAGTATCGAACTCAGCACCTGTTAAAGTGATAGTGAATGTATCACCTACAGCGTATTCTGCAGCTAAATTGATTGTAAGCTCAGGTACAGCAACAGTTGTTTGACCAACAGCACCTTCTAAAGATACAACAGAAGGAGTAGCTGAAGTAGTCGCAGCGTTTGCGCCAAATGCAGCAACGCCTAAAGCAACTGCTAGTAATGATTTTTTGAACATTATATATTCTCCAAAGTTTCATGAAACAGGAACGTTCATTGTTCCTTTTTTTTTAGTATGAATGACCATGCACCATAGGCCGTCACCTAAGTGACTACTAGTCGAATTCAGATTCAGTCTAATGAATGTTAGTTTATTGTCAAGTAATTAACAGTCGTTACACTAACTTAATTATATTACCGTTTTATGTAATCTATGTACACTATTTAAAAGCCTTAATTTTCATAAGGTTAAATTCGTACTCTAATTTTAAGTAAAAAAAAAAGCCTTTCGTTACAATTGTTTACAATACCCATTTTGTATACATTTTAACCTATACATACTTTGTCAATTTATTTGCAAAACTATCTTAACAATAGCTCATAAAATTAATTCGTACCAAAGCGCCCCCTTTAAGGTTAAAACACACACAAAAGGACCAATTTATTTTAATGTGCAATTAAATTTTACTACTGTACAGCATTTTTCGTAGTTTCAGGCAATTTAAGCTCATTTAAGCCCTGCTTGAATTGCTCATACACACTTTCCCACTCAGCCGTTGAACCGATAATTCGTGGAGTAACTAGCACGACTAACTCTGTCTTCGTTTTGTTGTTGTTAGTACTGTCAAAAAGCTTTCCGAATAATGGGATGGTTGAGAAAAATGGCACTGTTTTATCACCCAAGGTGCTATTTTCACTGATCAAACCACCTAACATAATTGTTTGACCATCTGCCGCTATAACTTCTGTTTGTAAGCTTCGTTCAAAAACAATAGGGTTACCTTCGGCACCAGTACCATCTGCTTGGTTACTTATTTCTTGGGCGATTTCCATAACCACCACACCTTTTGCATTAACTGTTGGGGTAACTTTTAAATCGATACCTGTTTCAAGGTAGTCGACAGATGAGCGAGATCCAACGGTTGTATCTGTAATTATTTCTCCAACAACAGGGATGCGATCACCCACGCTAATTGTTGCCTCAACGCCGTCTCTGACTGCCAGCGTTGGTCGTGATAGGACATTGACATAATTGTTTGTTTGCAACAAATTAACGGCTAACTTTCCTGTTGTTCCACTTAGAGCGTAAGTCAGGCCACTGCTATTCGATTGCAAATTAAACCCTCCAACAGTCGTCGCTCCCATATTTGTCAATGCAAACTCAACACCTTGTTTAAACTCATCAGTTAAGCTTACCTCTGCAATCATTACTTCAAGCATAATTTGCTTTGGCATAATGTCTAGGCGCTTGATCATAGGTAATAAATTACGGTATGCATCACCCGTTGTTTTGAAGATCAATGAGTTTGAACGCTCATCAACTACCATCTTCATACCTTCAGTTTGGACAGAAATATTACTTGGGGCTTGTCGCTTATTTGATTGTTTATTGTTTTGAATTTGCTGGTTTTGGCTGCTTGCTGAAGTGCTACTTCCTAGAGGTTCAGATGAATTCCCTACTAATAAGTTTTGTAAACTTGTACCTAAATCGACTGCTCTGGCAAATTCAGGCACAAAAACAAAGTATTGCTCTTGATTACCGTCAGCTGGCTGATCAAGCTTCTTAGCCCAAAACGTAGCTCGCTTTAGAAAGTCTTTATTATTTGTAAAAAAGACCATAGTATTAATACGTTCAAGAGGCACGATTGAAATGGCTTGTTCGGTTGTGGCATTAATACTGACCGAGATCCCTTCTTGTTTCATCAAGTCTTGTAAAAGCTTGCTCAGTTGGTCTACAGGTACAAAACTAGATTTGTACATACCGATTGATCGATTACGAAATGCTGGTTGATCAACCAACTGCATAAACTCAAGCGCCTTCACTATATCGTTACGCTTACCTTTAAACATAATGGCATGTTGTTCAAACATAGGTTGCGCATTTACGTTAGTGAGCTGACGAATTGTATTAGCAAGCGGAGTTTGCATTCCTGCTTTGAAAGGCGCTAATTGTATTATTTCATTTGCGGTGTTTGGAACATCCTCAGGGTTTGCACCATATCCGTATACTAGATTATTCGCGATGCCCCCCTCAGTCTGGTGAATGTAATAAATACCGTCTTGAAAACGAATTACAATATTACGCTCTTGCAGCATTTGCTCACTAAGAGAGAACAATTTACGTTTGCTGAGCGGATCTTGCAGATTTAAGGTAACTTGAGCTTTACTGTTATTTAGCTGTTCACCCAAAATATAATTAACATTTAATAATTCACCAAAAACATAGTGTAAGTAGTCTTTAATTAAAAGGCTGTCTGCCGTTAACTTAACTTGTTCAACATCGCTAAACTTACTCGCAAGGTCTGTTTGCTCTGACTTTAGCCTACTGTCGTTTTGTAGCGCCTCAACGTACACAATACCTTGACTAGGAGGAGCTACTTGTTCAGCGCCAGTGGTGCTTTCTACTTCACCTGCTGCGATTTTATTTGTTTGTACTTTTTCTAAATACGATGGTGTAGGTGTAATTCCACCACTACTTCTAGCGCAACCCGTTAGCACACTCATCGTCACTATGCCTAAAAAAAGAACCTTGCTGTGTTTCATAAATTATCCAGACACTATAACTATTTGTTTATTAACCACGTTTATACATGATTAAAGTAATGTTTTGTTGATCTTTACTAAGCTCAACCTCGGTATTTGACAGTATTTTTAAGCTATAGCCATGCACTGTTTGCATGTCATTATATTTGACAAGCTGGCTACTACTATCATTGATATCTTTTTGTTCTATAAGCACATACGGCTTACTTGTGAATATAACGGCCTTTAACCTAAGCTCATAATTATCTGCAAATACAGTAATCAATTCGCCATTTTGTTCTGCTTGTTTAGCGGCTGATAAGCCCTTTTCTTGTACTTTACTGCTTTGCTCTGGCTGAGTGTATTTTTTATACACTTCCTCTAACCCTTGTTTTGAACTATCAGAGAGTAAAGGAAGAGGAACTTCAACTAAACTTTGCTGACTAAAGTCACTATCTTTTTCAGTTGATTTTAAGCTTAAACGACTATTGAAATCTGCTACTAAAATTAACGCAATTACAACAATCGAGATTAGTAACGCTTTATTCATTACGCTTCTCCTTGTTGCATGTAAAAACTTAATTCAATTGTGCCATCAACCTGCCCTAACTCCTGCTCACTTTGCCCTTTAATGCGCATATTAAAGTCGCTTACTTGGATAGTTGGAGTGCTTGTTTCAAGTTCAACTAATATCTTTTGAAAGTTTAATAACTTACCGCTTATATTCAGTGTTAGTTGATGGCGCATTAATGTGTTATCTGCAACCTTTAAACTTACTAACCAATTACTGTTATTTATTTGCAATTGATGTTTTGCCATTAACTGTTCAACTTGTTGCTGCATGGCCAATTTAAACTCTGTATCTTTTTGAGGTGCTACAAATAAACGATTAATTTGCTCAAGCTGCTGAGTTATTTGCTGTTGCTGAGCATCAATTGCTGTTTGATTTTCGATCACACTTTGTGATTTAGCGGCACGCTTTTGCAAGTTACTAATCAAATTAACCTGCTCTGCTTGCCAATCAACTAAAGGCACAACGATAAACTTCAAGACAAGTAATACCCCTATAATTCCTAAGGCAACTTGCTGCTTTGGTTCAAGTTTATTCATTTCCCCTCCTGATTAGAGGCAAATGAAGTTACCTGATCGTCATGTGTGTTTAACATAAAGCTGATAACAAAGCTTTCACCACCGCGCTCCTTGCGTGATGGATAATCAAATCTAGCATCTTCGACCCGCTTATCTTTCATTATGGTAGCAAGCACATCTGTTGCTCTATTTGCTTTACCTCTTAAAACAAATCGCCCCTCTTGCCAACTGATACTGCTAAGTTGTGTATTCTCAAATAAATCGCTTATAACTAAAAAAACGGGGCTAGTAATTGAAAATTGCTGTAATAATTGCTGACGCTGTTGGAGTGCCTCACTACTTGTTAAGTATGCATTCAAAGTATTTAGTGCAGTATTAACGGATGACTTGTTGGTTTCGAGTTGATTCTCTAATTGATATGTTTTGTAAAAAAGGTAAGTGCTTGTTAAAAGTGCGTATGTAACAAATAACCCAGCAAATAGACCACTGTAACGTAGCGCAATGCGTTTATTAAATACATTGTTTGGTAAGCTAAAAAATGTCTGTAGATATTGTTTTGGAAGTGCATATAAGCCTTTAATTATACGAGCTGTATACTCTTGTTCCGTGTCTACACTGATAACCTTTTTTAATGGAATACCAAACATACTTGTGAAGCGGTCTGGGGTATTTATTAGTTTACTCACCAGCAACGAACAGACATTGTTTTGATGTTTAGTAACGAAGCTAGCCGTTTTAACTTGATTAGAAATGACTTCACCATTTGTCACTGTTTGGCTCAAAAGAAGTGATTCAGGCAATGTGATCCAGGCTTTAGGAAGATACTCAGCAAAACGCCACTGCATTACTTGGCTTTGCTCTGCTTCAATTTGCGTTACTAATGTATGGGTTATGCCTTGTTGCTCTGTATTTTTTAGATCTATTGCAATTAATTGTTTTAGCTCTTTCTTATTGCCAATTGGATAAGTAGATAATTGCTCATTGTAATGTTGGCGACCAACAATAAGTAAACATTTAGTTTCTTCATTGTTTGATGCTGGCTTTAAAGCAAATTGCTGATGTTGATCTAGTACAAGCTGGTAAGGTTGATCGGTATAAAAAGCAACCACTTTGCACAGCCATTTTTTCAGCAATAACTTAATATTATTATTAATCATTATGTTCTCTACCGAGCCTTTACAGCTAGTTTATTCACCACTGGATCTTTTGTTGGTTGTAGATGATAGTAAGTTGTTTTGGTTACTACCGCTTCTCCAACCTTAGCTGTTAACGTTATTTTGAATAAATTGGATGGATATAAAATAATATCGCCACTCTCAGATATACCCGTTGCACGCACAAAATCATTAACTGTTAACCTGTTAGCCCTGCGTTGCATAATAACATATTTTGCAACATCTTCGCTCAATAAAGCGTATAGCAGGGTATCGGGTGAATTCATCGGATTGAAGGCACCTTTTTTATATTGTGTTGTATTATTTGCAAGTACTTTCAATTGTGCTGGTTGCAAACCTAAATGGCTTAGTTCTTCGATATCATGAATTGCGGCATATCGAGCTACTACATCATGATTAATATAATCAGAGCGCCCTTCTAAATTTTGCCACGCTATTATCTGTAGCATTGCAAGCTGGGCATCATAATCATTTAAACCACTGTAGGTCAACAACCGCTTTAAACGTGTCTTATCTGGGTAGTGGATGTTTAACAAACCACGTAAGTCTTGCAACTGAACTTCTACATTATTTGTTGTTTTAAAAGGCTCTCCATGAAAATTCCAATATGTGATAAGCGGATTATTAATCGGCGGAATAGCCATTGGTGTGAGTTTTTCAGTGAGTAATGAAAATAATATGCTCGCCTCAGCATTGTTAAGCTCAACTAAAGCTTGTGCTTTATCAACCATCATAGTTGCATTTTTAACTTGTTGGCGTGCTGACTGAGTAAAATACAAAGCTAAAATAGACACTACAGCAACAATTAGTAGTACTTGTACTAATGCAATACCTCGCTGTTTCATCACAGCTCTCCCGTTTGTATGTAATTACCATACCAACGATTTGGCTCTTGATCTAACTGAAAATAAAAGTCCATTGGTTGTTGATTTTTTATTAGTGTCAACCTTACTTTCTGAGGCGTTAGTTGTTGTTCTAAGCCAGAGTATGTAGCCTGCCAAGTAGGTGTTGAACCCGGCTCTTGCAACGCTTTTTGCTCTAAGCTTTCCCAACCGAAATAGCTAAATGTAACGCTATCTAAATCGCTAAGTAGCGTTTTTTGACTCGTAAATTCTATGTTCTGCTCTGAGTTAATTAGCAACATGTCAGCACTCGAAATTGCTTGGTAAACAAGGTCAAAACGTCCCTGCTTATTTTGCACAGCGGTTAATCTGACTAATTCAGGGTTTTGCGTATCTTCAAAACCACTTTTTGTCATCACTAATAAACTATCTTCACCACCAACAAAAAACATTTCTGGCCGGCCTTTGCTATTTTTTATTAGGTACGGCTCAACCCCCTCTAATAAGTTCTTTAAAATGTAAATTGCTTTTGTTTGCTCAATATCGTGCTCAAAGCTACCTAATTCTTTATCCCAACGAGAAGCAAGCTGCATATAAACATAATTACCAGTGAACATAATGAGTGATAGCAATGTCACTGAAATTAATAATTCAATTAATGTAAAGCCTTGCTGTTTACGCATCATGCCAGCTCACTTCATTTAAAATGTAGTTTTTCTCAATCCCGTTACGTTTAATAATAAGAGAAATACGCCAGAGCTTGATTTGCTTTTTATCTGCTATTTCTTCTGCAAACTCTAGCGCCATAGTTTCATTAATAATAACTTTACTTTGCACTACTGAGGCTTGCCATTGATATTCAACTCCCCAAGCATTACCTTGCTCTGATAGTTGTGATTGTTCTGAAGATGCAGTTTGGATCTGCTGTTGAATGCGCGATATTAATGCAGGTAGATTTGCGACTACATTAACATGATTACTTGCTTTCTCACTTGCAATAAATGCCCCTCGGTAAATAAGTGAAACCGCTGCAAGCGAAGAGAAAAGAATAATAGTAGCGATAAGAAGCTCAATTAATGTAAAGCCTATCTGTTTTTTTTGTTTCATCTTGGTGTTGGTTGCAGACTAATCATTAATGGTTCACCACGTACATAACCCTGAATTTCGTTAGGAGAAGTGAGTCCGTTTTTATTAAAGTTAACCCACTGAGCTTCAAATCGTAATGACTCAAGCTTTTTGGTTTTTATTATTTCTTGTTCATCAAGGCTGTACAAACTAAGCGTGTCATCTTTCAATTCAAGTCGATACGCCCTCGACTCTATAAATGATTGAAAAGCAATGCTTTTAATCCAGTTTCGCGTTTCAAGTAGCTCAGTTCTTGCTGCACTTTTGTCGACAGCTTTAACCGAGATTGGCGCTACAACTGAAAGTAATAAGGAAACAATACTTAATACAATGATTAACTCGATCAAGGTAAAGCCGTATGCAAATTTATTATTTGCGCCCGTCATTAGAAACCAACATCATTTAAAGAGATCATACTCATCAACATGATGACAACGATACCGCCGACAAATCCACCCATAAATAAAATCATTAAGGGCTCGATTAATGATGTCATATTATCCGTCCAAGTTTCAAAATCTTGTCGTGAACGGTTAGCTATTTCATCAAATACAATATCTAGGTTTCCTGACTCTTCACCCACCTCAAGCAGTGAAATATAAAATGGCGGATATAATGATGTTTGCTGCAATGTTGGAGTTAACTGACTACCACGTTTTACTTTTTTACGCGCAATATTCATTTCGTGATTTAACACATGGTTTTTTATATTACCTGCAGCAAGCTCCAACGCCTGATCAATAGGGACGCCAGCTTTCAGCATTAAACTCAAACCACTATTAAATCGAATTCGTTCAACAGTAATAGATGCATTAGCAATAACGGGTAATTTTAATGCTGTTTTATGCCACCAACGTTGAAAATCAGCTTGTTTACTTGCCCATATTAATGCTGGCACTGATAACATAACAGCCAAGGCTAAAAATACCTGATAGTTTCCCATCCACTCACTAATAGATAACATTAGCTGTGTATACCAAGGAAGAGTACTCAACTGACCAAACATATCGGCCATTTTTGGAATAATGAAATTGAATATAAAAAAGATACTCAGTATACAAACAAATAAGATAACGAAAGGATAAGTAAGTGAACCTATAATTTTTCGTTGTAGTTCACGTTTAAACTTAAGATCTTTGGCAATACCAGCAAATATTTCGCTTAAGTTTCCTGAGGCTTCACCTAATTCTATTAAGTTACAATATAAATTATCAAAGACATCGGGGTAAGCTCGGAGCGCTTGGGAAAGACTACTCCCCTTTTTGATGCTGCTGCTTATATTAGCAAGCATTTGTGCCAAAGAGGCCTTTGCTTTTGTTCGTCTTATTATATCGAGGCCGCGATCAATTCTTACCCCTGTTGCAAGTAATAAACTTAACTCAGCAGTCAAGAACTCTAGATCCGCTAACGATACTTTGCTTTGAAACAAAAGCCCTAAAGATGATTTTTTTTGTTCTTCATTAACTGAATATGGCAGTAGCTTTTGCGCTTTTAACTTACTAATTGCATCTTGCTCTGAGGTTGCTTCAATAAGCCCCTCTGATTTGGCGCCAGATGAGTCATAGGCTTTGTAATTAAACAGTGCCATTAGCCTGCTACCCGTATAACTTCATCTATTGTTGTATAACCTAATACAGCTTTATGTAGTCCATCTTCTAGTAAAGTACGACGATTAAGCGAATGATTATGCTTTTTAGCTTTTGGAATAAAATCAGCGTCTTTTGGCATCGCTTTGATTTCATTATCACAACGCAAATACTCTGTTACAGCCATGCGTCCTTTGTAGCCAGTGTGAGCACAGTGTTCACAGCCTTTTCCTCGAACTAAGTTAATCTTGTCTAGATCAAAACGTTCAGCAAACTGAACTAGGTTGTATTTTTCTATCAATGTTTGTGCGTCAGGATCTGGCTCACTACATTGACTACACACTTTACGTGCCAATCGTTGTGCAACAATTGATACAAGCGCAGCATTAAGTAAAAACTCTTCAACCCCAAGATCGAGTAATCGAGTATATGCACTCGCTGCATCATTAGTATGGACAGTACTAAACACTAAGTGACCGGTTAGTGCTGACTGTAATGCAATTTGCGCTGTTTCTTTATCACGAATTTCACCCAACATAATAACGTCTGGATCCTGACGTACAATTGAGCGAAGACCTGCAGAGAAGTCAAATCCTATATCACTATTAACTTGCACCTGATTAATACCTGGTAATTGGTATTCTACCGGGTCTTCTAAGGTAATAATTTTTACATCATCATTATTAAGGGCATTTAAAAATGTATATAAGGTGGTTGTTTTACCTGAACCGGTTGGGCCTGTTAATAATACAACCCCTGCAGTTGTTTTAATATCTTGGCGGATCAGCTCATTGATGTCATCTGATAGACCCAGAACTGACATATCATAACGCACGTTTTCTTTTCTTAGAAAACGCATAACAACCGATTCACCATCATTTAATGGTAATGACGATACACGAATATCAAGCTCTTGATTGGCAATTTTCATTTCGATTTTGCCATCTTGCGGGCGGCGCTTTTCAGCGATATCCATACCCGACAAGATTTTCAAACGCGTAATTATTGGCAATTGTTTACGAGCCGAAATAGTTTCAGCTTCATGCAACACACCGTCAATTCTAAAACGCGCCCTATAGCGTCCCTGATAAGGCTCTAAGTGCATATCTGATGCACCTTGACGTAATGCTCTACTAATTAATGAATTTAGTAGGTTTACAGTGGGCGCCTCTGTGGCTAATTCTTTTAGACGTTCTTCTTCATCTAAAGGGCTATTATCATCAATATCTGTTAAAGGTTCTTCGTATTTCGCAGCCAGTAATTGAATATCAACTTCATTCGCAATGAATAATGAATAAGATTGGTTATTTTTACTTAACCAATCATTCATCACTTGATTCAATGGATCTTTACATGCAAAAGAAATATGTTCTTGATTATCAGTTATTGGTAACCAGCTTTGCTCAACAAACATATCAAGCGTGGGCTTATCGATGACTAGTGCAGAAAAGTTAGCGTACTGTTCACTGGTAAACAGTGGGATACCTAAATATTCACTTAGTAACAAAGGAACTTGATCTTCTGGCAAGCTCCCCATGTTTACAAGTACTTGTTCTAACCTTCCGCTATATTTTGCCTGATAATTTAAGGCTCGTGTAAGATCTTGAGGGTCAACACTAAACTTTTCTATAAGTAAATCATGTAATTGCATTATTGATGTATTATATCCGCGTTGTTGTCGGTACCACCCTCTTTACCATCACTACCGTATGATTTTAGCGCGTATGGATTTCCATTTTCACCTGGGGTCTTGTATACATAAGGGTTTCCCCAAGGATCTAACGGGATATCTTTCGGTAAATAAGGACCATCCCAACGTGGATCATCACTTTTACGTAACTGAGAAAGTTCTGTTGGGTATTTACCTAAATCAAGTCGATAAGTATCAATAGCGGTTTCGAATGATGACATTTGTGCAGCTGCTATTTTACGCTCTGATGAACTTAACTTAGAAAAAAACTTAGGCGCGACCAGTGACATTAAAAGCCCTAAGATGACAATAACAACAAGTAGCTCCATCATCGTAAAACCATTATTTTTTTTCATAAAACTCTCTTTAAATTTAGTTATTTTTTGACGTCTATTTTTTTTCGTCTAAGAAACCGTGCTACTTTCCAACAGTGTTGTAGTGCTAAAGAATAAAACACAAATACAATCAAAAATAGGGCAAGCATTATCCATTCAGGAACATTTAAAACTTCCCCTAGGATACCAACACCGCTCAAAATTATGGCAAAAAACAATATTGAGCTCAACGCCCTGCGAGGACTAAAACCTACTCGCATAAAGATATGGTGTAAATGATCGCGGTCAGCACTAAACGGCGATAGCCCCTTACGTTTACGGCGAATTATAATGGCCATCATATCCATTAAAGGTACACCAATAATCCATAACGCTGTTACAGGTCTAAATGCTGATTCGGTTGTCTGAGTGCCTACCATTAAAAACCAAATAACACTTAAACCAATAAACATAGAACCCGCATCACCCATGAAAATCTTCTTATTTCTATGGCCTTTAACACCTAAGTTAAACGCTAAATAAGGTAGTACGGTCGCAACAATAATAAGCGGTAAATAAACCAAAGCATAGTTACCACTAAACAGCATTAAAATAAAAACAGATAATAAGGTGAGAATACTGAGCGAACCAGCTAAACCGTCAATGCCATCGATCATATTAAAGGCATTAATACAAGCTATGACACTAATCACTGTAAATATTATACCAAACCAACCAAGGTCAATATCACCCATTAAAAATAGATTGCCCAGATTATGAATGTATATTTCACTACTGTAGATCATCACAAGAGCAACTAGAACTTGGACGCCTAATCTAATTTTTACACCTAATTGACGGTAATCATCTATAACACCCAAAACTACAATGACCGCAGCACAAGCTAAGTAACTTACAATTTTCACTGTCAGTGGGTGAAATGCCATAATCGAAATTGCTACAGCCAAAAAGATAGACAACCCTCCAATTAAAGGAATGGTGCCGGTATGCTGTTTACGCAGACATGGTTTATCGACTAAGCCAAATTTTACAGCTAATGGCGTAATCGCCAAAATTATGATGTATGAAAAAACAAATGCAAACATCAATGTTATGAATTCAAAGGTCATTATGAAGCCTTAATTAAGAAACATACTTCATTGTTATAATGAACTGATAGCCGCTACAGCTACGCCCATTTGATACACTATTTGCGTTGCAGTGCTCCAAAGAGTCAGGTTATCAATATAATCAGAATCTAAAGGTACTACTATAGTATCACCTGGCGATAACTGAAAATTATTATTAACCGCAAACCAAGACCCTTCATTTGGCACTTCAATTAAACCACTTGCCTTAATGATATAAATACGGTCTTCATCAGCACGTTGCTTTAAACCACCGCTGCGGCTTAAATAGTCATTAAGGCTAAGCTCTTCCTGATAAAGGTGTGAACCAGAAAAGTTAACCTCACCTACAACACTTACACTTGAGCGTTTTGAAGGTACATATAGTACATCTTGATCTTCTACCTCTAAATGACGTTGACCATTCATAATTGCAGGTAGATCAATAACCAAACGACCAACAGCCCTAACATTCGCTAAGTCATTTATTAAATTATTCATATCTTGATACGATAATGACGCATCTGTAATAGAGTTATTAAAACTTTTAGAAGCAATATCTCGGCGTAAGTCTTCAGACAACTTCTTTAGTTGTTGCTGCTGCTGTTTTCGAGTTTCTTCACGCGTAAAAATAGCCCCCTCAGGATAAGAAAACTCTGTAAAACCGCCTGCGCGCTCAATTACTTCGGCTAAGGTTTCCCCTTTTGAAATACTATAAACACCAGGGAATTTTACTTCGCCAACAATATTAATTTTTCTATCTTGCTGCCAATTTGGAATCGGGTAAATATTAATTGTATCTTTGCTTTGTAACTCAAATGATGAACTAGACTCATCATTAACTAACCTAGATAAATCAATACTAATATGTTCCAAATTAGATTTTCCTGCAAAGCGAGTTACTTCAGCACTTTTCAGGTAGGCAGATTCTTTTAGGCCACCAGCAGCTAGAAGCGCTCCTTTCACTGACGCATTCACAGGTTTTGGATATACACCTTCGTAAAATACTTCACCACGGATACCTATAATTTGTAATCCGTCATCAGAGTTTGCTTGCTGATTCAGTTTAGCCAAAATAGGTTTAAGCAACCTTTTTCTACTAAAGACAGCATACTCATGCTCTTCTAATTCTTCCTTATTTGTGAGCAATTCAGTAATAGAAAGAACTTCTTGCTCTTTTTCTTTAGAGAGTGTCTCAGCTAGTTCCTTATCCAACGCTGAACCAAGATCGATAAATTCATAAAACTTTCGCTCTTCGTACTCATCCCAAAGCTTGATTTTTTCTTGTTGTTTTAACTGCTCTTTAGTTAAAGCCATGCCTGCAAGGGCATTTTCTTCACTTTCTAAAGATTGGAAACGACTAAATACAACAACAATATCGCGAGGCTTTAGCTCCAGGTCTTCTTCACCACTTACTGCATTTATGAGGGAAAATTGATGTAACTCAATATCACCACGTAAATTAGTCTCGCGAACAATTAATGAATAATCATAGTCTGCAATTGGTAGTAAATCTGCTTTTAGAGAACCAAAAAGCTGGCTGACAGTTTTTCCTTCATGCCAAGCATAGTTGCCTGGATGAGCAACAGCACCAAGCAGAGTTACGGCATTGTCTAATTCTTTACTAGAAGATGGAACGCGAATTACATCTCCATCATTTGGTTTATATGCATCTCTTTTAGATAAGTTGAGTTGCAGAACGGTTCTCGAACTATTACCTGTGTAGCGTTCTACAACTGTTTTCTGCGGATATGCAGCGGCATTAAAACCACCAGCCATGGCTATTAGATCTTGACTAGATTCATTTTTTTTAAGCTCAAAAATGGCTGGTCTACGTACTTCACCTTCAACACTCACTCGCATACCAACTGGTGGAATAAATACAACATCACCTGGCTTTAAAATGACATCATTACTACTATCACCTTTTATCAATAGGTTATATAAGTCGAGAGTTGTTACTGTTTTTCCCGCACGCTTTAATTGTATATTTCGAAGAGAACCTATTTCTGAAATACCACCACTTACAAATAAAGCATGAGTGATTGAAGCTAATGAAGGAACAGTATAAGCACCAGGCTTGTATGCTTCACCTAAAACCATAATACGGATTGAACGTGTTTTACCCATTGATACATAAGCTTCAGTACCAATAATCTCTTGTTTAACCTTTGCTTTAATTAATTCGACAACATCACTGTATTGCATACCACTAACTGTGACTGGCTTAAGCTTACTAATCGTTAGGCGACCTTCACGGTCTATTATAACCTCTTCTGCAGACGTTTCTTTACCAAACAAATTGATAGTAAAAGTATCACCAGGCCCAACAATGTAAGAATCAGGCACTAGAGCACTTTCTGACGGCGCAAACGTGGTCGGTTCACCAGAAAAAAGTTCATAGCCAAATGGTTTAAGCTTATCTTCTTCAGGTTTGAACTTCTCTTCTGCTGAAATCTGTTTGTTATCTTCATCATCGTTAAACATGCCTCTAGGCATTACAGTATCTGTGACTTCATTCTCAGATTGGTTTTCGTTTTGACCTGCCGAACCCAACATACTGAGGTCTAAGCCATACTTCTTAGCAAGTGCTTCTTGTTGAGATTTAGGGAGTTTTTTAAATTGTTCGATTTGTTGCTTAGTTGGAGTGACTGAATGAGCTTCAGTAATAAATAAAAGCGAGATAAAAAGCGCGATTACAAGTCTAAAAAACTTCACAAAGTTTCCCTTCTAAGAAAATAAAGATAACCGCGGCATACTACATCATTTTATAAGCAAAAAAAATGGGTAAACAAGTTTACCCATTTATTATTAACTTAAAAATTAGAAACTATACACAAGCGTCAATGACGTTTCTGTATCTGTGTTTTCTTTATCATCGGCAACATCTGAGTTGTGGGTGATGTTATATGCCACTTTCATTTGCAGTGAGCCGTTGATTTTAGCAAGAATTGCAGACTCTGAACGTGTTTTGGTGTTGGTATCACCGTATTCAACTGATACTAACTGAGTAAAACGTGCACTGTCTGAAATTTGCCAGTTGTAATCAACTTTACCTAGTGCGATTACTTCACCTTCGCGCTCACCAGCAAGCGAATTACCGTTGTCATCAACTTCAGTGCTGTCATCTGGGTATTGGAAGTACTTATAACCCGGACCGACTTCAGCATTAAGCCACATGTCAGAGCGGTCGATTAAACGTAAACCATAACCCGCTGAGATAACTGACTCGTTGCGGTATGCACCAAAGTAATCAGATACGTGTGAGCCGTAGATGAATAAATGTGAGTGCTTTTCGTTTAACTTATAGTTACCTTGTGCAGAGATTGAGTACTTTTCGTTAGTACGTTGTGTTTCTTTAACACCTTGGTCGTTTTCGATCTCATCTTCTTTATAAAGACCGTCTAACTTGTACTCGTTATTCCAGTTTTCTAGGTTATGTAAAACCTTGATACCACCTTTTAGTGTGGTTGTTTCAGTGTTACCGCTTGTTACAATAGCACCTAACTCACTGGTTACATCCCAAGTTTTGGTTTCATCTGCTGCGAATGCGCTAGTTGCAGCTGAGGCTGCAACTAGAATTGATAAAGCTTTTAATTTCATTAAAAAATAACCTTTACTACTTTAAGTTCGACTTATTAGTCTTCTTTATGCAAATGAACATCCATTTGCGGGAATGGGATGGTGATGTTGGCATCATCTAATGCGATCTTAATGTTTTCCATTAGATCGAAATACGTTGGCCAGTAATCAGCTGAGTTAACCCATGGGCGAACGACAAAGTTTACACTTGAATCTGCAAGTTCAGATACAGCTACTGTGTATGCTGGGTCTTTTAATAAGCGCTCTTCTTTATCTAACACTGATTTAAGAACCGCTTTTGCTTCTTTTAAGTCTGCATCGTAACCAACACCGATTACTAAATCGATACGACGAGTTGATTCACGAGAGAAATTGGTAATTGGGCTGCCCATAATTGATGAGTTAGGCATGATAATTACTTTGTTATCAGGTGTACGCAATTCTGTAGAGAAAATTTCGATTTTCTTAACTGTGCCAGCTTTACCGCCAGCTTCTACATAGTCACCTGATTTGAATGGGCGAAGTAAAATGATTAAAACACCTGATGCAAAGTTAGACAGTGAACCTTGCAATGCTAAACCTACTGCTAAACCAGCAGCACCTAAAATAGCAATGAATGAAGTAGTTTCAATACCTAATTGAGATAGTGCCATTAAGATTGTTGCAGCAAATACAATTGCATAGACAATGCTAGCAACAAATGAACCTACAGCTTTATCTACTTTCTTTTTATCAAATGCTTTTTCGGTTAAGCCTTCGCAGAATTTAGCGATGCGACCACCGATGAAGAAAATGATTAGCGCTAGAACCGCCTGAACGGCGTAATGTATGATTAAACCTGAATTCTCGTTGATCCAGTTCATTATTGTATCCATGTTCTCTCCTGAAGTTCATTTTTAGCATAACGCTGTACAAATTATATATGATCTTTGGTTAAAAAATCATTAAATTACGCGCAAAACTAAGAAATGAGTATTTGCCTAATTACAAAAAACGCAAGTCTAATCTGCAAAACTGAACGCCCGCTGACCAAGGTGGCGATTCTGAATTTTCTGAGGCAAGTAAGTTTTTTCTACTTTTTTCAATTTAGGGCTTCACAAGCTAAACTTAATTATGTAATATGCGCGCCACACCAAACGAGGTGTATCTCAGTGGCGGCTGTAGCTCAGTTGGTAGAGCCCCGGATTGTGATTCCGGTTGTCGTGGGTTCAAGCCCCATCAGTCGCCCCACTTCTCCCCCTTTTTAAATTCTCTTATTTTCTATTTTAATTTCATTATTAAGTTTTATCTTTAACGCCTATTTTCAATTCTAAAAGCCGTCAGCTTTGGCTGTTCGGGGTTGTTTGTGGTTCAATATTTCTTTTGCACAAAGAGAAGTGAATGAGAAGAAAATGAGGAAGTAATAATAATGCTTTTTTGTTTTCCTCTAAGCGAAGTGCCCTCTTATCCTCTTTGTGATCATTTGGTTTTCTCTGAGTAGCGCGCAGCGCCTCTGTGTTCTCTGTGGTTCAAATGTTTTTGCACAATATGCACAAAGAGAAGTGAACGAGAAGATAAAGAGGAAACCACAATATTACTTTCTCTTAAGCGAAGCGTCTCATAATCTCTTTGTGATCATTTGGTTTCTCTGTGAAGCGCGCAGCGCCTCTGTGTTCTCTGTGGTTCAATATTTCTTTTTCACAAAGAGAAGTGAATGAGAAAAGAATGAGGAAACCACAATATTACTTTCTCTTAAGCGAAGCGTCCATATTCTCTTTGGAACATTTGGTTTCTCTGTGTAGCGCGCAGCGCCTCTGTGTTCTCTGTGGTTCAATATTTCTTTTGCACAAAGAGAAGTGAATGAGGAAACCACAATATTACTTTCTCTTAAGCGAAGCGTCTCATAATCTCTTTGTGATAATTTGGTTTCTCTGTGTAGCGCGGCTCTTAAACTGCAGGCAAAAAAATGCCACCTTTCGGTGGCATTACACACGGGATTATTTCTATTTACTAGAAATGCTTTTCAAAGTTCAAGGCTGTGCACTTTACACCTAACCTCTAACCCATAATTACTTCCAACTTTTCATCTTGTGACCTTTAACAGCATAGAAAAGTATGAATAAATAACAAGGCAACATTACAATATAAGCCATTTGTTGTGCTTCTGCGCTTTTTACGCCGCCACTTGCCAAACCCCAAAATAACGGGCCGAATGCGCCACCAGCTATGCCCATTATAAGTAGACCTGAGCCTACACTAGTTAGCTTACCTAAACCAGATAATGCTAGCGGCCAAACTGCAGGCCATACAATGGCGTTAGCAAAGCCTAGCACAGCAATGAGCAATAGTGTATCAGGCAGTACCGATTTTAGGCCAAGCAGTGTTGATATAAATACAGTTTCATTATTACCAGTAACAATCGCTAGAGTTAACACACAACCTAATACAGCAGAAATAGTCAACGCTGCTTGCTGTGATAACACGCGTGGGATAAGTAACACCCCTAAAAAGTAACCTAGCACCATACAACCCATAGTGTATGACGTCATTACACTATATTTTTCAACACCTAATGACAACGCAAAGCTACCAATCGTATCACCGGCAATTACTTCAACGGCCACATAAACAAAAAGTGCCACAATGCCTAATGCAAGACTTGGATGGCTCAGCGCTTCTTTTACTTGCCCCGGTTTTTGTTCATCAGAATCATCGATCAACTCTGGCAATGGCATTTTAGTAACCGCAAAACCAAGTATACCAATAAAAATTGCCATCCCTAAATACGGTAATATTAAACCATTTGCCATAGCATCAATATCAGTTTGGCTAAGCTCTTTACCTACAAAGCCTTTAAAATCACTGAGTATCAGTGCGGTAAACACGATTGGTGCTACAACACCGGCACCTTTATTTAATATACCCATAATACTAACGCGAGCCGCAGCTGATTCTTCTGGGCCAATTCTTACGACGTATGGATTAACCGCTGTTTGTAGCAATGTTTGCCCTGCACCCATCACAAGCTGTGCAAATAAAAATAGTGCAAACACCTGCGTTTTTGCAGCAGGAATAAATAGTAAACCAGCCACCATCATGGTCGCCATACCTAGCGCCATACCATTTTTATAGCCTACCTTTCTGATGATCATTGCTGAAGGTAGAGCCGTAAAAGTCACGGCGATATAAAACGAGAAAATAATCAGCGATGCCTGAAACGGTGAAAGCTGCAAAACTTGCTGTAAAAACGGCATCAATGAGCCATTTAACCACGTAGCAAAACCCAGTATAAAAAACAGCGTGGCAACAATCGCCATAGGCACAATACTGCTCTGTTTATTCGTTTCTGACATAACATTTCCCACTCACAGCACACAGCGATTCTGCAATACTGTTCATTCAGATGATTATATAAAAGAGATATTAAATATTTATAACACTATCGCAACAAAAATGACAGCGCTGACATGCTTATTTAGATACCGTAGCCATGAAATTTATTTCGCTCGAAGGTTTATTCACAAAGAGAAGTGAATGAGAAAAGAATGAGAAAGCCAAAACATTACTTTCTCTTAAGCGTAGCGCTCTCTTATACTCTTTGTGATCATTTGGTTTTCTCTGTGTAGCGCGCAGCGCCTCTGTGCACTCTGTGGTTCAATAATTTTTTGCACAAAGAGAAGTGAATGAGAAGAGAATGAGTAAACCTAAACATTACTTTCTCTTAAGCGCAGCGCCCTCTCATCCTCTTTGTAATCATTTGGTTTTCTCTGTGTAGCGCGCAGCGCCTCTGTGCACTTTGTGGTTCAATAATTTTTTTGCACAAAGAGAAGTGAATGAGTAAACCTAAACATTACTTTCTCTTAAGCGTAGCGTCCTCTTATCCTCTTTATAATCATTTGGTTTTCTCTGTGTAGCGTGCAGCACCTCTGCGCACTCTGTGGTTCAATAATTTTTTGCACAGTGTAGCGCGCAGCGCCTCTGTGCACTCTGTGGTTCAATAATTTTTTACACAAAGAGAAGTAAATGAGAAGAGAATGAGTAAACCTAAACATTACTTTCTCTAAAGCGTAGCGCTCTCTTATACTCTTTGTGATCATTTGGTTTTCTCTGTGTAGCGCGCAGCGCCTCTGCGCAATCAGTGGTTCAATAATTTTTTGCACAAAGAGAAGTGAATGAGAAGAGAATGAGAGAGCCAAAACATTACTTTCTCTTAAGCGCAGCGCCCTCTTATCCTCTTTGTAATCATTTGGTTTTCTTTGTGTAGCGCGCAGCGCCTCTGTGCACTCTGTGGTTCAATAATTTTTTCCACAAAGAGAAGTGAATGAGAAAAGAATGAGGAAAACAAAAAATGACGCCTACGTTTTTCTGTAAGCGTCACATTTATTTATCGCAAAAACATTACTCACCAACAACGGTCACGCGGCTGGTTTGCTGTGCGTTCAAGCGGGTGCGTAAAGCAACTTTTGCATTATTATCAACCTTTACTGGCTCAACGTAAGTTTCCCAGCTTTGGCCGTTATCTAGGCTGTACTCAATGCTCAAATAAGCAAATGCGCTGTTGGCGTATAATTTACCATCTTCAATCACACCGCCAGGTACTGGTAAATGCAGGTTGATGCCGTCTTTAGCTAACTTATTAAGCTCTTTTAAACCGACTGCACTTGAGAACTCAGCCCAGTCTTTTGCTTGTTTTTTACTATCGACGTTTTCGCCTTCCCAATCGGCTTTATGCCATGCGCGCTCTGCTACTGATAAAATACGCGGGAAGATCATTGCTAATACTTGATCTTCAGTACGGATTGTTTCTGACCATACCTGACCTTGCATACCCAGAATATTCTCAGGCTTTTCAAGTTTAGGTAACGGGCGACCAACCAACGCTTCTAAATTAACGATTGGCTCACGAGTGCGAGTGTAATCGGCATTTGCATACACGTCATCAGGCATGTAATTAAAGGCTTTTTTAGTATCTGTGTAACGAGTTGCCCAGTAATAACCACGCTCTTGTGGGCTTGCTTCGTATGGGTGGTCAAAGTACAAATGCGTACCGTGTGATAACACCACTTGGTAACCAGCATTTGCTAGGCGGTATGCTCTATCGGCAACGCCCCATTCCCAAATGTTATCCCAAGTATTAACGGTAAAGGTTTTATTAGGAAATTCATCTCGTTTAAATGGGTTTTCACGGTCATACATGATGCCATCTTCCCAAATACCCGGAGAAATACCGCGCTTTTCAAGTAAGGTTGCAACACGTTGTGTGAAGTAAGGTTTTAAATCAGCTGGGCCAGATACACCGTTATTAGGATCGGCAAATAGCGCCTGACAGATTGGCGAGCCTATCCACGAACCAGCACCGACTTCATCACCACCAATATGCAAGTTCTTTAGCTGAACACCTGCTTCGCGATACATCTGCTGAAGTTCATAGGTCACTTTATCTAAAAATGCGTAGGTTGAGTCCATACACACATTCATTGAGTTATCTTTGTAGTTTTGTACCGTCATGTACACAGAGGTATCTTTTGGATCAGTAAGCAAGTATTGCGTTGCCGGCCCCATATCTATGTGTTGAATTTCTTTGTTTGCAGAGCGCGTTTTAATGTTGTTTTTTGTCGCTTTCTCAGCTTCTTCTAACATGTTGTGATAACGCGCTTCCATCGCTTTGATTGAGGCACGCGCATGGCCTGGGCCTTCAACTTCAGGGATGATTTGAATGTGACGGTCTTTCGCAAACTTTAATAGCTCAACAAACTCATCACGTTTCAAATAACCATTACCTGAGCCTGATTTAAATGGCCCTGTGCCAAGCTGAGTTAATAAACACTCGCGCTCCTCTAAATCAAAGCAGCGATAGCCACCAACGTCGGTAAGCTCTGGTAGACCTGGGATCTCAAGTCGCCAGCCTTCATCTTCTGAAAAGTGCCAGTGTAGCTTATTCATTTTATAGCGAGCCATTTGCTCAACCAGCTTGAACATTGCTTCTTTGCCATGATAGTTACGACCATTATCGTAATGCATACCACGCCAACCATAACGCGGTGAGTCTTCAAGTTCTAACTGCGGTAAGCTGGCACTGCCTTGGCTATTTGCAGGAATGAGGTTCAATAAGCTTTGCATCGCATAAAACACACCGGCGTTATCGCTACCTACGATAGTGATCACTTCATCATCAATCTCTAGAGTGTAGCTTTCAGCTTTTGCATTATTGAGTTTAGGGTCAACTTTTAAGCGAATAACTTTGTCTTTGCCAATATTGATGTGATCAGGCTGTGCTTTAAGGCTAATGCCGTAGTCATCCTGTAAGTCTTGCATAAACACCATAACTTCGTGTTTAAGCTGACCTTGATAACTGATTTGCCAATTATAATTAAGTGTTGCGCTACCACGATTAAACTCAACTTTGCGAGGCTTCGGAATAATACGCTTTAAGGCATCGTCTTTACTAACCGACACCTTATCAGCGTTATTTCGTTCGTAGCGTACTTTTGCCGTTGCTAAAACCGATAAATCTTTTGGCTCATTGTAACGACGTAACTGGTTTTCGCGGGTAAATGGCGTAACAAACTGTTTAAAGTCTTCAGTGTCAGTGTTGGCAAATACGGCTGGTTTATTCTTACCTGAAACAAAAAATGCCCGTGGCATAAAGTCACTGTAAGCAACAATCCAAACTTGTGCATCAAATGGCAGCTCCAAGCTTTCACCTGCGGCTAAACCTTTAAATGAGCTCGTTGGTACGATGCGATGTAAATCGCCATTAACATGTTCAATATTTAGGCCCGCGACATGCTCGGTTGAGATTTTACGAACTGAGTGAATATAAAGCTGCCAGTCACTTTCGCCCGCAGGCAACGCCACATTAGAGCCATTATTAAGGGTAATTTTTCCTAAAAAGCCCGCATCTTTATTACGAAAGTTATCTTCAACCGAAAACAGCAGTTCGGTGCCTTTCGCAAACTGATCAACTTGCGATTGAGTTAATGCTGCACTTGCCATTAAAGGTGCAGTCGCTAGCATTACCGCGAATAGTGACTTCTTAAAATCCATTACTTTCTCCTCGTTTATGCCCTGAGTGTACGATATTTCTGCGTATTATTTTTCATTTTTGTTAATAATTCGTTCCTATCATATAAAAACTAAAATGACAGCGCTATCATTTTATGAAAATAAAGGTGAGGAGTTGATAGCTTTAGGCCGTAAGCTGGCAAGTTTGAAGGGGAACTGTGTTGTTTGTAGTTTAAATGTTTTTGCACAAAGAGAAGTGAATGAGTAAAACAAAGAAATATTTATCTCTTAAGCGAAGCGCCTCTTACTCTCTTTGTGAATTAAAGATCTTTTTCTAACCACAGAGGCCATAGAGAGCACAGAGGAAAAGAAAGAGAGATGTTTCTATTAAGCGTAGCGCCTCATAATATCTATGTGATCACTGGTTTCTCTGTGTAGCGCGCAGCGCCTCTGTGTACTCTGTGGTTCAAATATGTTTTGCACAATGAGAAGTGAATGAGAAGAAAATGAGTAAACCAAATGAATATTTATCTCTTAAGCGAAGCGCCTCATAATCTCTTTGTGATAATTTGGTTTTCTCTGTGTAGCGCGCAGCGCCTCTGTGCCCTCTGTGGTTCAATTTATTTTGCACAAAGAGGAGAGAATGAGAAAAGAATGAGGAAACCAAAAGATCATTTTTTTACTTCCTCTAAAGCGTAGCGCCCTCTTATCCTCTTTGTGCGAATAGTTGTCTTTAATGTAGGCGTGAAATTTATTTCGCGCGCAAGGACTTAGCTATCAGTCTGATGGCTTAAATTTTAACACAAAGATACTTCTCTTCTAGGTACTCATCTAGACCTTGGTGACCGCCTTCCCGGCCTAAGCCAGACTGTTTAACACCGCCAAACGGCGCTACTGGGTTTGAGATGAGGCCTTCGTTAATACCTATCATGCCGTATTCAAGTGCTTCGCTTACGCGATAAACCTGCTTGATGTTTTCACTATAAAAATATGCGGCTAAACCGTAAGGAACGTCGTTAGCAAGTTGAAGTACTTCTTGCTCGTCATCAAAGGTGATTATGCTCACAACTGGGCCAAACACTTCATCATGATAAATATCCATCTCTGGAGTAACATCAGTTAAAATTAATGGTGCTTGGAAGCTACCTTCAAGCTCGCTGTTATCACCGATCAACGACGCCCCTTTATCAACTGCATCTTGCACAAGTGTTTGCACTTTTTCTTTTGCTTTAGGGTAAATTAATGGGCCGATATCTACCCCGTCATCTAGACCATTACCTACCTTTAACTCAGCTACTTTGTCTGTGAGTTTCTCAAGCACCGTTTCAAGCACTGAGCGCTGAACAAAAATTCGGTTAGCGGCAACACAGGTTTGTCCTGCGTTTCTAAATTTAGCCCCCATAAGGCCTGCAACTGCTTCATCTAAATCGGCATTATCAAAAATAATGAACGGGGCATTGCCGCCAAGTTCCATAGACGTTTGCTTAATGGTTGAAGCGCACTGCGATAGTAACTGCTTACCTACACCGGTTGAGCCTGTGAATGTGAACTTACGTACACGCTCCGACTCGGTCATGATCTCACCCACCATTTTTGCGTTTTCGGATACCACCACGTTCAGCGCACCTTTTACAAAACCAGCTTTATCTGCAAGGTAGGCTAAGGCAATAGCGCATAATGGCGTATGCTCCGAAGGTTTAATCACAAAACTACAACCCGCTGCATAGGCAGGTGCCACTTTACGAGTGATCATAGCAATCGGGAAATTCCAAGGTGTAATACCAGCCACCACACCAATGGGTTGCTTTATCGTTGTTAAACGATGCTTGCTGTCAGTGGCAGGAATTGTGTCGCCATAACTGCGCTTTGCCTCTTCACTAAACCATTTAATAAAGCCTGCACCGTATTCAACTTCACCCAAGGATTCTTTTAAAGGCTTGCCTTGCTCTTTAGTCATCAATTTAGCAAGTTGTTGCTTGTGCTCAATGACTAAGTCGTACCAACGGCGCAACGTTTCACTGCGCTCGGTTGCTGTTGTTTGCTTTAGCTTACTAAATGCCTCGTCAGCACTTTTTATAGCCAGTTCAACCCCTGCTTCATCAATATTAGAGACCTGAGTAATCGCTTCTGCGGTTGCAGGGTTATCTACACTAAAACGCTGGCTCGTAGAATAAAAGTCACCGTCGATAAACGAATCAGAAAAAACTAAATCAGACATAGAACCTCCAAAATCAGCTTTAAGTCACAAGCTTTAAGCGATAAGTAAATTGAACGTGCACCTGCTTTACAGGGAGTAAAAATAGCAACTTAAGGCATAAAACTTACAATTTAAAGCTCTAAAAAACAAAAAACCGCTGTAGAGACTAAGCAACTACAGCGGTTTTTACGAAATCAAAGCCGTTAAAAATTAATGCTCTTCATTAACGATATTGAGATTATACTTTGGAATTTCAACCACTAAATCTTCATCTTTAATGATTGCTTGGCAACCTAGGCGTGATTCAGGCTCTAGACCCCATGCTTTATCTAGCATGTCGTCTTCAAGCTCATCGCTCTCATCTAAAGAGTCAAAGCCTTCACGGATGATTAAATGGCATGTTGTACACGCACATGACTTTTCACAAGCATGTGGAATGCTAATACCGTTTTTTAGTGCAACATCTAATACTGTTTCACCTGCAGGTGCTTCAATTGCTGCGCCTTCTGGGCATAATTCTGCATGGGGAAGAAAAATAATTTGTGGCATACCTTACCTCGTTAAACTTCGTCTACTGACTGCCCTTGCAGCGCTTTTTTGATTGATGCATCCATTCTGCGAGCAGCAAATTCGCTACTTGCATTGTCTACAGCTTCAATCGCTGCTTTAATTTCTGCAGGTGTTGTTGCAGTTTCGCGTACGGCAACAAGTTTAGCAATTTCTGCTTTTAACGCACCTAATTCTTGTTCATCAAGTAATGCGCTGTCGGTTGCGAGTGATGCTTCAAGCGCTTCTACAACACGTAACGCTTCAACTTGCTGCTCTTTAAGCATCCGCGCTTGCATATCGTCTTTTGCGTTAGTCATTGATTCTTTGAGCATGTTTGCAACTTGATCATCCGATAAGCCAAATGATGGTTTCACTTGGATTTCAGCTTGTACACCGGTTGATTTTTCCATTGCCGATACACTTAATAGGCCATCAGCATCTACTTTAAAGGTTACGCGGATGTGCGCAGCACCTGCTGCCATTGCCGGAATACCTTTTAAGCTGAATTTAGCCAGCGAACGACAATCATCAACCAGCTCACGCTCACCTTGTAATACATGCAGTGACATAGCCGTTTGACCATCTTTAAAAGTGGTGAACTCTTGTGCACGTGCAACAGGGATCGTGGTGTTACGTGGAATGATTTTCTCAACCAAGCCACCCATGGTTTCAAGACCTAGCGATAGTGGTAATACGTCTAATAGCAACATGTCTGAATCTGGCTTATTGCCAACCAGTACGTCTGCTTGTAATGCCGCACCGAGTGCAACTACACGATCAGGGTCGATAGAAGTCAGTGGCTCTTTATCGAAAAATTCAGCAACTTGAGAGCGTACAATTGGCATACGAGTCGAGCCGCCAACCATTACAACTTGCAGTACTTCTTCGTTCTCGATACCCGCATCTTTAACCGCACGGCGACAAGAACGCAGTGTTTTCTTCACAAGGCTAAGAGCAAGCTCATCAAACGTTTCGCGAGTAACTTCAACTTTGTGGCTTTTACCATCAAACTCTAAGCCTACATTCACAGTTTGGTATTGGCTTAGTGCTTCTTTACACGCTTTTGCTTTATTGATGAATAAACGCAATACCGATGCAGAAAGCTCGCTCACACCTGTTTGCTTTTTGAAGTAATCAACTAATAGCGAGTCAAAATCATCACCGCCAAGGCTTGAGTCACCGCCAGTTGCCATTACTTCGAACACGCCTTGGTGTAAACGTAAAATAGAAATATCGAAGGTACCGCCACCTAAATCGTATACGGCGATAATGCCTTCTTGGCCTGAATCAAGGCCATAAGCAACAGCCGCAGCCGTTGGCTCGTTTAATAAACGTAATACCTTGATACCAGCAAGCTCGGCAGCGTCTTTGGTGCTTTGACGCTGTGCATCATCAAAATAGGCTGGCACAGTAATAACTGCACCCATAATGTCTTGGCCTGCAAAGCTATCTTCTGCACGCAGTTTTAATGCTTTTAAAATTTCACTCGATGCAGTTACAGGACTAATTGCACCTGCAACCGTGCTGATTGCTAACGAGCCATCATGCTCACAGAATTCATACGGTAGTTGACCATAGCTTTTTTCGATTTCGGCCTGAGTTTTACCTAAAAAACGCTTAACTGAAATTAGTGTGTTTGCAGGGTCTTGAGTTGCAGCTGCTGCCGCTCGTTCACCGACCACTATGCTATCAGCTTGGTATTGTACAACTGATGGTAGCATCGCATTACCTGCTAAATCAGTCAGTGTGCGTGCTTCGCCGCTTTGCACTGTTGCAACTAACGAGTTAGTTGTACCAAGGTCAATACCGACTGCTAATTTGTGCTCATGTGGTGCCGCGCTCTGCCCCGGCTCAGCAATTTGCAATAATGCCATAATGCTCTTTTTAAACTCTTAAATAGCTGCTTTAATACAACTAACGATTAATCATCAAATAAACTGTCTTCAATACGCTCTAGTTCATCGCGTAACTTATAAACAAACTTCAATTTACGAATATTGTCAGCGGCAGCTTGCCATTGTTGCTCATCATTACTTGCGAGCTGTTCGGCTAATTCGCTGCTGTATTGCTTATCGAGTTGTTTAATTTGCGCTTCAAACTGGGCAATTGCTGCATCAGGATCTGCGGCATTTTCAAGTTCTTCTAATTCTTCACGCAGTTCCATTTGCTGCATTAAGAATAGCGGGTCTTGCAATGTTTGTTGCTCGGCGCGAATATCAACACCTAACTCGCTTAGCATGTACTCAGCGCGTTTTACCGGGTGTTTTAAGGTTTGTAATGCATCATTGATTTCTGCTGCATTTTGCACAGCAAGTAATTTATCACGGCTGCTAGAGCTTGCGTGGCGATCTGGATGAACTGCGCGTTGTAGCTCAAGGTAGTGTTTATTAATAGTCGCTAAATCAATGTTGTAATCTACTGGAATTGCAAATAACTCAAAGTAACGCATTACATAATCCAACTCGGTAAACAGGAAAGAACAAAGCCCTACATAGGCAGGGCTTCAAGCAAAGAAATTTTTTAAGCTTAAACGGTAAAGCTTTCGCCGCAACCACACTCATCGGCTTGGTTCGGGTTATTAAACTTAAACCCTTCATTCAAACCTTCTTTGGTGTAATCAAGCTCAGTACCATCAATGTAGACTAAGCTTTTGGCATCAACGATCACTTTCACACCACGGCTTTCAAAAATTTCGTCGCCGTCAGCTAACTCATCAACAAATTCAAGAACATAAGCAAGACCTGAACAGCCTGTCGTTTTAATGCCAACGCGTAGGCCAATGCCTTTGCCGCGATTTGCTAAAAATGATTCTACGCGGTTTGCTGCCGCATCTGTCAATGTCACTGCCATGAATTTATCTCTTACTTCGCTTGTTTGCTTTTGTAATCAGCAATTGCTGCTTGAATCGCGTCTTCTGCTAAAATTGAACAGTGAATTTTCACTGGCGGTAACTCAAGCTCAGCACTGATATCAGTATTTTTGATTGTTGCAGCTTCGTCTAATGTTTTGCCTTTTACCCACTCAGTTACAAGTGAAGAAGAAGCGATTGCGCTACCACAACCATATGTTTTGAATTTTGCATCTTCAATTACACCTTCTGGTGATACTTTGATTTGCAATTTCATTACGTCACCACACGCTGGTGCACCCACCATACCTGTTGCAACCGACGGATCATTTTTGTCTAAAGCACCCACGTTACGTGGATTTTCAACATGATCGATTACTTTATCACTATAAGCCATAATACTATCCTCACTACCTGCTAGCGGCGGCGATCACTAATTAGTGATGCGCCCACTCAACTGAATCTAAATCAATACCTTCTTGATGCATTTCCCATAGAGGAGACATCTCACGTAAACGGCCGATCGAGTTTTTGATTAGTTCAACGGTGTAATCAATCTCTTCTTCAGTCGTAAAGCGGCCAATGCTGAAACGAATTGAGCTGTGTGCTAACTCGTCATTACGGCCTAATGCACGTAGTACATAAGAAGGCTCTAAGCTTGCTGAGGTACAGGCTGAACCTGATGAAACAGCAATGTCTTTAACAGCCATTAATAACGACTCACCTTCAACAAAGTTGAAGCTGATATTTACAATACCTGGAACTGACTGGCTTGGTTCACCATTGAAGTAAACTTCTTCCATATCAGCCATGATGCCATCAACCAAACGCTTACGAAGTGCGCTGATGTGTGCATGGTCTTTTTCGAAATCTTCTTTAGCGATTCTAAATGCCGCGCCCATACCAACTAACTGGTGAGTAGCCAATGTGCCTGAACGCATACCACGCTCATGACCACCACCGTGCATTTGTGCTTCTAAGCGAGCACGTGGCTTACGACGAACATAAAGTGCGCCTACACCTTTCGGGCCATATACTTTGTGGCCTGAGAACGACATGAAATCTACTTTTAACTGTTGCACGTCGATAAGTACTTTACCTGCGCTTTGTGCAGCATCTACGTGGAACATAATTTTGCGCTCACGGCACATTTCGCCGATTGTCGCGATATCTTGGATAACACCTAGCTCGTTATTTACGTGCATTACGCTCACAAGTACTGTGTCGTCACGCATTGCAGCTTCAAGCTTTTTAAGGTCAAGTAAACCGTTTTCTTCAACGTCCATATAGGTTACTTCGAAACCTTGACGCTCTAGTTCACGACACGTATCAAGCACTGCTTTGTGCTCTGTTTTAACAGTGATAACGTGCTTGCCTTTCTTCTTATAGAACTGCGCAGCACCTTTAATTGCTAGGTTGTTTGATTCTGTAGCACCTGAAGTGAAAACAATTTCACGCGGGTCAGCGTTGATCAGATCAGCAATATCTGTACGTGCTTGATCAACTGCTTCTTCTGCTTGCCAACCAAAACGGTGTGAGCGTGATGCAGGGTTACCAAAATTACCGTCCATAGTCAGGCATTGCATCATTTCTTTTGCCACACGTTCATCAACAGGCGTGGTTGCTGCGTAATCTAAATAAATCGGTAACTTCATTTCTCTCTCCGCTTTCGTCAAGCTACAGTTGACAGCTTACTTGAATGTTTTCCAGTTGCTTAATTGCAGTGTTGATGCTGTTATCTTGGCGCGATGCGACTTCTTTCACATCTGACTTTTCCACCAATTCAGCAAGGGTAATACTATTTAAAAACTCTTCGATACGTGCGCTTAAGTCCGACCATAAGGTATGAGTCAAACAACGCATGCCGCTTTGGCAGCCACCCGTTGCATTGTGGCAACGTGTTGCATCAACAGACTCATCAACGGCGTTAATCACATCGCCGACAGAAATTTCGTTCGCTTCTCGACCTAATAAATATCCGCCACCTGGGCCACGCACAGAGGTCACAAGGCCATTTTTACGTAAACGGGCGAATAATTGCTCAAGGTAAGATAACGAAATCTCTTGGCGTTCAGAAATATCGGCAAGAGGCACTGCACCCACATTTGTATGTAGTGCAACATCCAACATGGCGGTTACTGCGTATCTGCCTTTTGATGTTAACTTCATGGAGCCCCCGATGTTACTGCACGCTAAGGTGTGCAAATTTTAATTACCAGACCAAAATAGTCAAGTATTATCACTTGATAAAAATTGATACTTGCCATTGATAAAACCGAATACTTGACAAAAATAGTCAAGTACTGGGTATATTGTAATTACCTGAGTAATTTAGTCAAGTATTATACTTATAACCTGTGATTATTTTATAGACTTATTAATGGAGGTAAGAATACCGCGTAAGATGTTCATCTCAGCTTCTTCTGGACGCGCGCGGTTAAATAAACGACGTAATTTAGTCATTACCATGCCAGGGTGTTGTTTGATAATAAACCCCGTGTCGTTTAGCGTTTGCTCTAAGTGCTCGTAGAACAGCTCAGTTTGCTTCGCATTTGGATAGGTTGCTTCGTCTTCTTCTTGTACTTTTGGCTGTTTATTTAAATAAGCCATACGTGTTTCATAACACAATGTTTGCACCGCCATCGCTAGATTTAGCGAGCTATATTCAGGGTTGGCAGGAATACATACGTGGTAATTACATTGTTGTAGTTCTTCGTTTGTTAAACCACTATTTTCACGACCAAATACCAGTGCAACAGGACCGTGCTCAGCTTCAGCTACTAATTTTTCACCACATTCACGCGGCTCAACCATAGGCCAAGATAATGTACGTGAGCGTGCACTGGTACCAATTGTTAAACTACAATCGGCAATTGCATCTGCTAGCGTATCTACAACCACTGTTTTACCTAAAACATCAGTTGCACCGGCTGCAAGCGCACTGGCATGACTATCAATTTCACAAGCAGGATCAACAAGATATAAATTTGATAAGCCCATCGTTTTCATAGCACGTGCCGCTGAGCCAATATTACCAGAATGTGATGTGTTAACTAATACGATACGAATATCATCAAGTGTCATTGCGTTGTTACTTACTGAAAGTCAAAAATTGCGGGGATTATAACATGGCTGCAACCGCTAGGCGATATGCTTTGAACGGTAAGCGGTAAGGCGCGATTTTACATCGCGCAATAATCCTATGACTCACAAAGAGGATAAGAGACGCTACGCTTTAGAGGAAGAAAAAAATCTGTGGTTTCCTCTTTATCTTCTCGTTCACTTCTCTTTGTGCATATTTTACAAAAACATATTTGAACCACTGAGAACACAGAGGCGCTTCGCGCTACACAGAGAAATCCAAATGTTCACAAAGAGTGATAAGAGACGCTGCGCTTTAGAGGAAGAAAAAATCTGTGGTTTCCTCTTTGTTTTCTCATTCAATTCTCTTTGTGAAGGTTTTTTCGAGCGAAATAAATTTCACGCCTACATCAAAGGCACCTAATCGCACAAAGAGGATAAGAGACGCTGCGCTTTAGAGAAAACAAAAACATGATTATCGCTTCCTCTTTATCTTCTCGTTCACTTCTCTTTATGAAGATTTTACAAAAACATATTTGAACCACAGAGAACACAGAGGCGCTTCGCGCTACACAGAGAAATCCAAATGTTCACAAAGAGGATAAGAGACGCTGCGCTTTAGAGAAAACAAAAACATGATTATCGCTTCCTCTTTATCTTCTCGTTCACTTCTCTTTATGAAGATTTTACAAAAACATATTTGAACCACAGATAACACAGAGGCGCTTCGCGCTACACAGAGAAATCCAAATGTTCACAAAGAGTGATAAGAGACGCTGCGCTTTAGAGAAACAAAAAGCATGATTATCGCTTCCTCATTTTCTTCTCATTAACTTCTCTTTGTGCAAAACATATTTGAACCACAGAGAACACAGAGGCGCTTCGCGCTCCACAGAGAAAACCAAATGTTCACAAAGAGGATAAGAGACGCAGCGCTTTAGAGGAAGAAAAAATCTGTGGTTTCCTTTGTCTTCTCATTCACTTCTCTTTGTGCACATATATTTGGTATTAACGTACTTCCTACGAGGTAGGCCTTAGACAAAATGCTCAACCCGCAACACCATTCAACATCAAACTAATAGCTTACCGCTGTAGTCCAATAGGATCCCCTTGCATTTCAACCCTGTACAAAAAACAACCTAATTTATTCGAGTTTATTGTTTACTTTACGCTAGAAATCGCTAGAATACGCCGGCTTAAATATATTCGTTCTTTTACAACCCAAAGGTAATGCTATGCATCCAATGTTAAACATTGCGGTTCGCGCTGCGCGTAACGCAGGCAAAATTTTACTTCGCGCAAGTGAAGATTTATCAAAAGTTGATGTACAACAAAAAGGCACTAACGACTTAGTGACTAACATCGACAAAGAAGCTGAAGCCGCAATTCGTGACACTATTTTAAAATCTTACCCTGATCATTGTATCGTTGGTGAAGAGCTTGGTGAGCACAAAGGTAAAGATGCAGATTACCAATGGATTGTTGACCCACTTGATGGCACAACTAACTTCATCAAGGGTATCCCTCATTTCGCAGTATCTATTGCACTTAAAGTTAAAGGTCGTTTAGACCAAGCTGTTATCTATGATCCAATTCGCGGTGAATTATTCACAGCATCTCGTGGTCAAGGCGCACAGCTTAACAGCAAACGTTTACGCGTAACTAAAACTAACGAGTTAGCAGGTTCTGTACTTGCAACTGGTTTCCCATTCAAACAAAAGCACCACTTAGACGCATACTCTGAAGCGTTTAAAGCGCTTTTCGTACACACTGCTGATATCCGCCGTGCAGGTTCTGCGGCATTAGATATGGCTTATGTTGCAGCAGGTCGTGTTGATGGTTTCTTTGAAATTGGCCTTAAGCCATGGGACACAGCCGCAGGCGAGCTTTTAGTTAAAGAAGCGGGCGGTATGGTTGTTGATTTCGCAGGTGGTATTAACTATAACCAAAGCGGCAACATCATTTGTGGTGCACCTAAATTAACTCAAGCGATCATTCGTGAAATTCGCCCAGTGTTAACTGAGTCACTACTTCGCTAATAGCGGTTGTAATTATGCCAAGCCGCAATATTATTTAATTAAGCGAATTGGTATCTAAAAAGGAGCTAAGGCTCCTTTTTTTTGTGGCTGAAAATAATCGTTATCGAGTTTTAATTCTATGGCTTCACTTTCTTTAAACGGCAATTTAGCTAAGTCTTCAGCGAAGTAGCTAGCAAATAACTGTTCAAACTCGCCCGTGCTTTTCATCGTTGTCAGTCCTTTCATTAACACTTCAGCTAGTTCAGGCCTGTGATTACTAACAAAAAAGTAAAATGCTGTTGGATAACTGATATATAAGTTTGGCACTATAACCAGCTCATCACTTTTCACTTGCTCTAGTTCAGAGATCACTTCAATGAACGAACGCGGAAAATAATCAACTCGTCCTCTGATCACTAAACTAAACATCGCTTGATAATTTGCCAGCGGCCTGACTGTTAGGCCATTTTGCGCAAGAATTTTTGTATCCGGCCAATCATGCCCTTGAATTGCCGTTAAAGGCGCTAAGTCTTGTTTAGTTTTTACTGATTCGAAAAGTGGTAAAAATGCACGTTTCGTTAGTAGAGCTCGCTTACCAATATAACCCTTGAACAAAGGCACAGGTACTGCAATGGCAAGGTGTTCTCGCTCAGGGCTTGTCATGCTCCAAAATATATCTGCTTGCTTTGCATCAAGCATCAGTAAGGTACGTTGTTGATGAGGGTGTACTAATACCTCATTAATTTCTGCTTGGTAATTACCAGCACGTAAAGCCGCTGCCAGTAATTCATGAAGATAATAATCACGCTTGTAGAGCGGGCGCTGTTCAATCGCTAAATTCACCACATTTTTTGCTTCTGTGGTAAGGCTGTATCCTAGGCTAAGCAATACTAAAATTGCGCTACATAGTCGCTTCATTGTTATTTTTTGATAGTGTTTTTTTTAAGCTACACCTACTCAAATGTAGACACAAGCAAAACTTACTAAACTTAAATTTTCTTCATAGTCCGACAGATGCACTGTCATCTTTCGCACAACTAAGGCGCACAACAGCAGGTGCTGGTCGCCTTCTTTGGCAAACAAATAAATGGCTACTTTGATAACGCTTAGCCTCTTTTTTTGCATCTGTCGCCAGCGCAGCTACCTGATGACTATTAATACACAGCTCTAAATCTGGCTTAACTAACCCTATCGATAGTGTAAGTAAAGGCACAAACTGCTTTTTACCTTCTCGATTACTTGCCCAATAACCCCCTTGCTCAATATGCTCAGGCGTAAAAAATGCGCGAGATTGATGCTCAAATTTATTAATGATGTCATGGCACACTTGCTCTGCATCATTTTTATCAAACACGACCATAAAATCATCCCCGCCAATGTGCCCCACAAAGCCTTTACTCGTGCTGCACGCCTCGACAATAACCTCAGCTAGCAGCTTTATTACGCTATCACCACTGGCGTATCCGTACAGATCATTGAATTGTTTAAAGTGGTTTAAATCAACATAGGCTAGCGAGAACGGATAATTATTGCGAAGCCTTAGCTCAATTGCTTCGTTAATCGCGACATTACCCGGCAGCATTGTAAGCGGGTTGGCATGTTGTGCATGGCGGATTTTTTCTTCAGTAATGTGCTTTAAAATATTACGTAGGGGTGCCAATCCTAAGTATTCACCACTTCGGGTGATCACAATGTGACGTCGAATATCAAACTCAAATTCGGTAATTTGCTGACTCACCGTATCGAGTAACTCGTTTTCGTCTACCACTAACGGCTGTTTATCCATTAAAGAAGTAACGGGTTGCTTATCATAAAGCGCATGCCCATACGGGGCAGCAAATACTTCGGTAAGTTGATCTCGGTGTAATAAACCAACAGGAATATTATGCTCTAGTACCGCAAGGCTCGTTAAGGTTTTATCTTGCTCAAAAATTTTATGAGCATCTTTACAGCGGGTTGTTGATTCAATACTTGCATGTTCAACTGCTAACCAGCCAATCGCCATAGACTGTTCAAAATTACTTTCAGTATCTGATGATTCTAAATGCTTTAGGCAGTGAATATTAATTTCGTAACTAGGCTGTAAACTTGGCCTTTCTAACAAAAAGCCTTGTGCATGCTGTACCCCTAAACTTTCGAGTAAGCGAAGCTCCTCTACACGCTCAATGCCTTCTGCTATTACTTGCGTATTGGTTGCTTTAGCAAGCTCAATAATAGACTTTAAAAACTCTTTTTTAACCACACTCTGGTCGCAATGATCAATAAAGTAGCGGTCTATTTTTACAAATTCAGGACATAACTCAGACCATTGTTTTAAGCCCGAATAGCCGGCGCCTAAATCATCAATTGCAATCGAAAAACCTAGCTCACGATAATGTGCAATAGTCTTTAACAATAAAAAGCCATCATCGACTTTTTCTTGCTCTGTAACCTCGATAACCACACGATTAGCAGCTAAACCGAACTGCTCAACAAGGTGCAAAGTTTCACCTTTTGGATGACACGGATCGAGTAAAGTCTTAGGGCTTACATTTAAGAATAACTTACCTTGTAGGTTAAGCTTAACAAAGTTCTCAATCGCTTTACTGCGGCAAAGTAACTCTAACTCAGAGATTTTATGACAAGCAATGGCTTCGCTGAACAATGCACTGGGCATTTCTAACTCAGAATCTTTAGGCCCACGACTTAACGCCTCATAGCCCAAAATATGTTGATTAGAAATATCAAAGATAGGTTGAAACAAGGTTTCAATTGCACTGTTATCTAAGATCTGCTGTAGTTGTGCGCTCACCTTACACCTAGCATCAGTAATACAAATAGGCGACTAAATTAGCAACCTTGTATGACAATTTTATGGCAAGGCTATGACTAGCAATGACTACTCAGCAGCAATCATTTCTATCTGCTTGATGCGTGCAAAACTATCAATCATTTTTAACTTTGCGTGTTGGTAATCACTTTGTGCTAAATCTGCTTGTTGAGTTAGTGTATAGACCGCAAGTGGATTAAGTAATAGCTTTTGTGCGTGGTAGCAACTCGGCGCTGAGAATTCAGGTAGTTTGGGGAGCTCTTCTTGAGACCCGCCATTTTCTATCTCTATATGTTGCTGTTTAATCATGGCAATTTGCGCCATAACGTTTAGACTTTCTTCGCATTCAGGCAGTTGCTCTTTAAGATTTACAAACAACTGCTTTGATGAGCCGATTAAAGTTGTTACTGAGTCACTTATCTGCGTTGGCGTAGATTGGCTTTGTAATAAACTGACTACATGCCAAGCTAGGTTTTGATACATATCTAATTGCTGTCGCACATCACCACTTGTATTGCTGCTTTCAGGCTGCTGGGGTGATGGCTCTTCTGTACATGCAACAAGCAAACAAAGTGAACACGCGCTCAGCATTAGCTTTTTCATAAGTTTTCTCATAAATAACAGTATATTACCGCCTCGTCATTTAATTTATCTTTGCAAGTGAGTGAATGAGATGCCTTCAAGTAAAAGCAACGCAAACTAACTAAGCAAGGCCTCTCGCTAATAGCATTTATAAATGCAATAACGCTTCAGCAGTAGACTCATTTGTAATGAGGGAATTGATCATACCAGACTCTATTGCCCCGGCAATGGCTGGAACCTTGTTCTGCCCTGCAGCAATTCCTATTACATGTTTGTCTCGACGAGTAGACAAAGCAACGCTCGTTACACGCTGGTTTATGTCAGATTGAACGAGTTTACCATTACTATCAAATATCCAACTTATTACTTCACCTGTGGCACCCATAGCCTCAAGTGCCGCAAGCTCATGTTGTGTAATAAACCCATCTAAATGTAAAGGGGAGTTTATCCCCAAGTCACCAACCCCGACAAAATACACATCTGCTTGTAGGGCGAGCTCATGAACATTTTTTACATGCGTCAGCTGTTGCCATTGAGCTTTATCTGCTTGCGCACTAGCAATAACAGGAACAGGCATAGGAAAATGTCTTGCCCCTAAACGCTCTGCAACATGAATAGCAACATCATAACGACTAGCAGAACCATCCTGCGCTATGTTTCCAACCAACGAGACAATACGGTGCTGAGGGCACTGCATATTTGTAAGTTCATTAGTGCAAGCACGTAAGGCTCGTCCGGTCCCAAAAGCAATCGTCTTAGCTTGTCGGCTTTTTGCGTACCGTTCAATTTCAGCTGCACCGGCTTGTGAAAGACCCACTACAGAATCAGCATCACCCGGCACACTTGGAACCACCTCACACTTGAGTAAGCCGAAGCGTTGTTGAAGTAAATCAGCCAGTTCCATGCAACGTTTAATTGGGTGTTCAAGTCGGACTTTTATTAACCCTTTTGATACGGCCATTGCCACTAATCTTTGCGCAGATTGTCGAGATGTATTGAGCTGTTTAGCGATCTCGTCTTGTGTTTTTCCTGCAACATAATAAAGCCAACCAGCTCTGGCTGCTTCCTCTAATTTTTGGTTTTCAGTAATAGGGGGCAAAGCCATTATTTATACCTGTTTTGGCCATTAATGAAAAAATTAACAGTAAAATGATTCACTGCACCAATCTATTCGTTTTTGCTATTTTTGCTATTTTTGCAGATTAACATACAGAATCAGGCTTATTGGTATCAAACCCAACTATGCGCCAGCTATTATTGAGTTCTGGCTACTGATTTAAAAGATACCATAAATTTTAATAACATAGCCTGTTTTAAACTTAATAGTATTACTACTCTAAAACAAAATTCAGGGTTCAAGGAAGTATTAGACATGATTTCTACCCTATTTTTTACAGAGTAACCACCAAGCAACGATTAAATAAAGCCTGACTGAACAACAAACACAGTGCGAGTAAAACTTAAAAAACAGCACGTTCACTTATGAATCGTGCTGTTTTTTATTGGTTTTGCAAAAAACTAGCGGGATATTTCTTAACTATTTTTTACAGCCATCTATTGGCACACAATATAAAACTAGAGATTAGAAGTTAAAACTCAGCTGTAAACCCGCAATGATGGCATTCTCTTCTTCGCGATCACCATTTGGATGAATAATGAATTGAACACTTGGCATCAACTCAATCGCAGGCGTAATTGCATAATTGTAGTTAAGCTCAATCGGGTATTCATGACTACGCACATTAAAATCACTATTTATATGATTTACATTATATTTATGCTGTGCATCAGTTAACTCTTTACTGACGCTGTTTCGCCCAATAGCTAATCCAATACGGTCATTAGGGCGACTAGCATATGGCGCTGTAATAAACCCTCCTATCGCGATCACTTCACCCACTGCGCTAATACTACTATCTGCATGAATCATACTCGCAAATACCCGTAATCCACCACCTGATGGGTTGCGTGTTATTTGCTGTTCAAGGTTAAAATAAAATGCGTTATCCGTATCTTCAATCGCAACAGCATCAATAGTCGAACCGGCCGGAAAGCCTGCTTCATTTACAAGCTTGGCTTTATCTAAGCTGCTACGCACGACACCAACTCGGTAATCCCCTTGCAAGCCATGCCCATAGTTCACTTTATATTCTAACTCTCCCACCACGGTGGTGCCGTCAATACCACCTGATGTATGCAGCTTCAACCCTTGGTTCAACGACATTACTTGTGGGTTTGCATCGTAGCTACCTATTTTAAATAATAAGTTATCCGATAACTTATACGTTAATTGCGCCCCTAAAGTACTCAATGGATCACCATACCAACTACTACTCAAATAATTAGATGAACCACCACTGCAAAATGTTAAATGTTGAAAAGCGCAGCTCATAGCAAAAAAATCAGCGCTTGGATAAATTCGACCAACTTTAATACTGAGCTGATCATCGAACAGCTGTTGAGTTAATGAAAATTGTGTGAGACGAGTTACATTTCCTCGACCATAAATTTGCTGTGATTGAAGTAATGATGGAATACCTGCCTTGTTGTTTATTAGCTCACCATTTCGATTTGTAATTTCAACTTTAAACTCAGCTCCAGACCAACCAAAAAGCTTTTCAAGATCAATATATCCACCAACAAAAAATTGGTCAGCATAAGCCACCTCATTATCAAGACCGCCTTTCAAATTATGAGCAACCTGATTGAAATAGCCTAAACGAAAATCCATACCTCGCTGCGACAATTCAGATCGTGCCCCGCTCCAGTCACCTGTTATATGTTTTTGTGCATCAAACGTTTCAGCCCCATGACTTGTAAAAGAACTTAAAACCAAAATCGCTGACATTGAAGGAATTAAACGTCGCTTTTTCACTGAACAACGAAAAAACAACATTTTTGATTTCTGTGTTACTGCAATCGATTGATTGTTATCCATGTATGTGTTCTCCATTTTAATTACGCTCGAGTGCTCTAAACTCATCGCCAAATTGTTACTACCACCTTTCACGTTGAGCAAACAAACACTAATTGAGCATATTCCCAACACATATAATATTTGTCAATAAAAACAGCAAGAGCTTGCCAAACATCGAAATGACAAATAACAGTATGAAATCACTAAAAAACAACATTAAGTCAGTTAAATATCACTAGAGTTATGATGAATGATGAACCCCTCTCTTTATCTACTCATTAACTTATTATTGACAAAACAATACACCAGTAGGATTATGCCCAAAGGCAACAACAATGCCCAAACAAATTATTTACCATGGAGTAGGTAATTTATTACAGTTGAATTAGACGCGTTGATCCATAACACACCTTGTTTGAGTCGAGGTTTTCATATTTTTAGGAAGTTTTAATAAAAAAGAATCCCTTTAAAGAACATTAAAGAGCAGCACGTCATATGACTAACAGGGACAAGTACTTATGAAAAGTAATCAGGTCGATTTAAAAGGGTTAGAAGAGGAACAATTACCGATTGCACAACACAAACTCAAAGGATGGAAGCACTTTTTAGGTCTATATGCAGGTGAACACGTAGCTGCAACGGAGTTTGTATTTGGTGCAACATTTGTCGCACTTGGCGCAACCATGACAGATATCCTCCTTGGACTACTGATCGGTAATATTCTTGCTGTATTGAGTTGGACGCTCATAACAACCCCCATAGCTGTAGAAACACGTTTAAGTTTATATACCTACCTACAAAAAATTGCTGGTGACTCGATGACCCGGCTATACAACTGGGCGAATGTAATTATATTTACTGTTATTTCTGCAGCCATGATTACAGTTTCTGCGACCGCAGTCCGCTTTGCCTTAAATATTCCGGCTCAACTTAACTGGTATCCAACTAACTCTTTATTTGTCATGGTTGTACTGGCTGTAGGGATCATTGTTGTACTTGTTGCCATGTATGGTTTTAACGCCGTATCACGCTTTTCAGGTATTTGCGCTCCTTGGTTATTCGTGATGTTTATAAGTGGTCCATTAGTGCTTATGCCAGAGCTTGCAAATGCTGTTATTGGCCAAACAGTCGTCTCTAGCTGGGGAGACTTTATGCATATTGGCAGCATCTCTGTTTGGACGGGTCTTGATGCCAATGGTGAACCCGGAATTGGTTTACTCGAAGTTATAGGCTTTTCTTGGGCTGCAAATACAATTACCCATTTTGGCTTAATAGACATGGCTCTTCTGCGCTATGCAAAGAAAAAAAGTTATGGGCTATGTACCTCTGCAGGCATGTTATTTGGGCACTATATAGCTTGGATCTCTGCAGGTATTATGGGCGCGGGGACTGCAGTTTTAGTGAAGAAGTCTATTGTTGAATTGGATCCCGGCGATGTTGCATTTCACGCACTAGGCTTATCTGGGTTAGTGATCGTTATTGTCGCAGGATGGACAACTGCAAATGCCAACCTGTATCGTGCAGGCCTTGCTGCTCAAGCTATTTTTAGTAATCAATCTCGAACTAGAACCACATTTTTAGTAGGTATAGTTACAGTCATCATTGCATGTTTTCCGTTTGTATTTACCAAACTATTGCCATTATTAACCTATGCAGGTCTCTTAGTTGTACCTGTGGGCGCTATTGTATTTGCTGAGCACTTCTTATTTCCAAAACTTGGGTTAACTCGCTATTGGGTAACATACAAACAGCTTCAGCACAGCTCTGCGGCTGTTTTATCATGGGCTCTGGGACTCGTCTTTGGCTTTACGTTGAATGCGATAGACATTATGCCTTTTTACTACTTATTCATCCCAACATGGATATTTAGCATCATCGTTTATATCCAGTTAGCTAAAAGATACGGAGCTGCTGATTCATACCCAGAACAAGAAGCTGAACTTGCTGCGTTTGATACACGTGTAAAAGAATTTCATGCAGAGCAAGCAGCTAAAGAGCCTCTTTTCGCCATTGATCAGCGTGGATTTACCAAACTATTGTCAACACTTGCGTGGTTAAGCTTAGGTGTAACGATAGCACTGGCTACTAATACCATGTTCTTTTCACCTGATATCAGTTCATACGAGGCTAACCGAACTTTATTTTTTAACATTGGATTTGCCTGCACAATTATCTATTTTGCTACAGCTTACTGGGCGATGCATCGTAGAAACCATTTTCAGCCAGCAAGTTTAAGGAGCTAAGATATGGACGTAATTTCACTGCAGCAATCTACGTTGAGCTCATTACCGACCACAGTGGCAGTCCCAGAATATGACCGCCAAGCATTGCAATCAGGTATCGTTCACGTAGGGGTGGGTGGATTTCATCGCTCACACCAAGCTTTCTACACTGATAACTATATTAACCGTAGTGATGATTTACGCTGGGGTATATGTGGTGTTGGTTTACGTGAAGCAGACCGCTTAGTAAAACAACATCTAGAATCACAAGACTACCTTTACTCAATTTTGACGAAGCACCCTGATGGACATACGCAAGTGCAAGTTATTGGCTGCATGACGGATTTTCTAATGGCCCCTGACGACCCTGAAGCAGTCATTAGTAAAATGGCTGCTGACGAAACGTATATTGTATCATTAACAATTACCGAGGGAGGATATAACTACGATCCATCTAGCGGTGAATTTGACTTTACTAATCCTGATATTCAGCATGATTTAGCTAACCCAGATAAACCTAAGCTTATCTTTGGTTATTTGGCTGCTGCATTAGCACGTCGACGAAAAACCGATAGGCCGCCATTTACCATTCAGTCATGCGACAATATCCAACACAACGGCGACATTACTCGAAAAATGCTTGTTACTTATATTCGAGCATTCGACCACGGACTTGCCGATTGGGTCGAAAGCCATGTTTGTTTCCCCAATGCCATGGTAGATAGAATAACTCCAGCAACGGATCAAAGCGACTTAGCACTTGCTAAGAATTTGGGCATTATTGATAAATGGCCTGTTACTTGTGAGCCATTTCATCAATGGGTGATTGAAGACAAGTTTAGTCAACAACGCCCAGCATGGGAACTTGTTGGTGCCCAGATTGTAGATGATGTAACACCTTACGAAACGATGAAGATTCGTCTACTTAATGCTAGCCACTCAGTGCTTGGCATTTTAGGTTCTTTACGCGGCTATCAAACTATTGAACAAGCAATCTGCGATCCTTTGTTCACTAAGCTTATAACCGAGTTTATGGATAGCGAAGTCACACCTATTTTAGATGCCGTACCGGGTATTGACCTTAGTGACTATAAAAAAACACTAATTGCCCGTTTTGCAAATCCAAACATCAAAGATAGCCTTACAAGAATTTGCTCACAAAGCGCAGCCAAAGTATCTACTTTTTTGGTACCAACAATTATGGAAAACCTCAAAAACAACGGTAATACTGCTATTGCGAGTTTAGTTATTGCTGGATGGTGTTTATATAGTGATACGCATTTAACCCAACAAGGAGAGCCTTTAGAGATCATCGATGATATGGCTGAAACATTACAACAGGCAGCTCATGCATCGCGAATTTCCCCGCTCGCTTTTCTGGAGCAACCGAGCATTTTTGGCGCACTTGTTGAAAACACGTCATTTTGTAATGAATATAAATCTTACATTAGTAAGCTCTATGCAGGTGTGGCTATTGAGCACATTATAGTATCACTATTAGATCAGGCTCAGGCGAAGCAAGTTTATAATTAGGCGATAAAACGCAATTAGTGACTAGTTTTGTCACTTGAATGATTAAATATCATTGCCAGTGTATATAAAAACAAAAAACCGCCCTAAATTTAGGGCGGTTTTTCTTTTTAACACTCAGTTAAGGCATAGGATCGAGATCCGCACCTTCTTTTTCAATTACTTCTGGAATTAAGTCTTCTTTACTTACACCCATTGCAATTGCTACAGCTGAAGCAACATACACAGATGAATAAGTACCGATGAATACACCAAATAGTAATGCAGTTGCGAAACCGTGGATCGTTTGACCACCCCAGCCAAATAACGCAATCAATACTAAGATAGTTGTGATTGATGTTACTAAGGTACGGTTTAACGTTTGCGTTAATGAAATATCGATAATTTCAATGGTGTCATCAATACGCACTTTACGGAAGTTTTCACGGATACGGTCAGAAACAACGATGGTATCGTTAAGTGAGTAACCTATTACCGCCAAGATTGCCGCAAGAATCGTTAAGTCAAACTCAAGACCTAGTATTGAGAATAAGCCTAATGTAATGATAACGTCGTGTAATAGTGCCGATACCGCACCTACCGCAAAACGCCATTCAAAACGAAACGCAACGTAAATTAAGATACAGATAAGTGCAGTTAACATGGCAAGGCCACCCTGCTCTTTTAGATCTTCACCAACACTTGGGCCAACAAACTCGATACGACGCATTTCTACTGTCGGCTCAACTTTTTGTAATGCCGTAATGATTTGGTTACCAATCACTTCTGCTTTTACGCCAGCACCTTGTGGAGCAAGACGAACTAGGATCTCTTTACTTGAGCCAAACAGCTGTACCGAGAAATCTTCAAAGCCGCTTTCTGTGATCGCATCACGTACTTCTTTAAGATCAGGTGCTTGAGTAAAGCCCACTTCAACAGCAGTACCGCCTGTGAAGTCGAGGCCGAAATTTAAGCCTTTAGTAAAAAACGATACGAAAGAAGCCAAAATCAACAAAGTTGATAATGTCATGGCAAACTTTCTTAACTTCATAAACGGGAGTGTTTTACCACCGAGTTTTAAAATTTGCATGCTGACTCCTAAATCGACAACTTATCAATACGCTTACCGCCAATGAATAAGTTGATTACCGCACGGGTACCAACAATGGCTGTAAACATAGAGGTGATAATACCAATCGCAAGTGTTACTGCGAAACCAGCAATAGGACCAGTGCCCACTGCAAATAGGATCACTGCTGCGATAAGCGTTGTGATATTAGCATCGAAAATTGTGCTAAATGCGCTGTCGTAACCAAAATGAACCGCTTGTTGTGGACTACGACCATCTTCAAGCTCTTCACGGATACGTTCAAAGATAAGTACGTTAGCATCAACCGCCATACCTACAGTTAATACGATACCTGCGATACCTGGTAGCGTTAAAGCAGCACCCGGAATAAGCGACATTACACCGACAATCAATACTAAGTTGGCACCCAGAGCGATGTTCGCCACCATGCCGAAACCTTTGTAATAAAAAAGCATAAATACAAGCACAAACACGAAACCTAGCACAACCGCAGTCATACCCGCTTCAATGTTCTCTTGACCTAAGCTTGGACCTACCGTGCGTTCTTCAACAATTTGAATCGGCGCAACAAGTGCACCGGCACGAAGTAATAAGCTCAGGTTATGTGCTTCAGCTGGATTATCGATACCAGTAATACGGAATGAACGGTCAAGGCGGGCTTGAATCGTCGCCACGTTAATCACTTCTTCAACTTTAATAGGTGGAAGTGCTTTACCGTTTTCATCTGTTTTACCTGATGGCTTATATTCAATAAATACTGTGGCCATGCGTTTGCCGATAGCACGTTTAGTGAACGCATTCATTTTTGCGCCACCTTTGCTGTCTAGCGCAATACTAACCTGTGGGCGCTGATACTCATCCATACCAGATTGCGCACCAGTAATGTGGCTACCTTCAAGGATGATGCGTTGCTTAAGTACCACTGGGTATCCATCACGTGCCATGATCACTTCAGTACCTGGCGGTACACGACCTTGTAAAGCGGCACCTGCATCGGCATTTTCGTCAACTTCACGGAATTCAAGCGTTGCTGTTGCACCTAAGATTTCTTTAGCGCGTGCAGTATCTTGTACACCCGGAAGTTGCACAATAATACGCTCAGCACCTTGGCGCTGTACGTTAGGCTCTGCAACACCGATTTGGTTAATACGGTTACGAATAATCGTTTCGTTTTGTTTGATAGCATAATCGCGAATTTCTTTTAGCTTTTGCTCGCTCATGCTGGCAAAAAAAGCGTTATCACTGCTGCTATCATCAATGTATACGTTTAACGGGTAACGAGTAGATAAGAAGCGCTCTGCGGCATCTTTGTCTTCTTCGTTACGCATCTCAACACGTAGACGCTCACTACCTGCTACTCTACGAATAGTGCGATAACGTAGCTTTTCTTCACGTAAGTCACTTTTGAAATCTTGTTCCATTTGCTCAAGCTGAGTATCAACCGCCGTCGCCATGTCGATTTCCATAGTAAAGTGAACACCACCGCTTAAATCTAGGCCTAGCTTCATCGGGTTACCACCCAATGCTTTTAACCACTCAGGTTGAGCCGGAGCCATATTGATTGCAGAGATGTAATCTTCACTAAGGGAATCACGCAGTATATCTTGCGCTTTTAGTTGCTCTTCAACATTCTTAAAACGAACCAGGATTTGTCCGTCTTCAAGTTTGCTTGATTTAACAGTAACGTTATGTTCTTTGAGGGTCGCATTTACTTTATCGAGTACGCTGAGGTCAGCATCAGTACCTTTAGTGCCCGATACTTGTATGGCCGGGTCGCGGCCATACAAGTTAGGTGAGGCATACAGAATACCAACGACTAACACAACAAGAACAAGTAAATACTTCCATAATGGAAACTTGTTTAACACGTGTGAGTCCTTATTTTTATTGTTATAGCGACTTCATAGTGCCTTTTGGCAATACTGCAGAAACAGCTGATTTTTGTACTGTTACTTCTGCTTGGTCGTTTAATGAAATCACGATGAAGTCTTTGTCATCAGCGATTTTAGCGATCTTACCTACTAAACCACCTTGCGTTAGTACTTCGTCGCCTTTTGCCATTGCGCTCATCAGGGCTTTATGCTCTTTTACACGTTTGGCTTGAGGGCGGTAAATTAAGAAATAAAATACCAAACCGAAAATACCCAACATGATTAGCATTTCCATGCCACCACCTGCTGGTGCTGCACCTGCCGCACTTGCGTGGGCGTTTGAGATGAATAAACTCATTTCACTTCCTCTTTAATTTTTCTAAAAATTTAATCTGATGTATCTGCAAGCTCTGGCACTTCTTGGCCGCGGCGTGCATAAAAATCTGCAACAAATTCGTCTAGTTTGCCATTACTGATGGCATTACGTAAGCCTTCCATCACGCGTTGATAATAACGTAAGTTATGAATCGTGTTTAGACGTGCGCCTAAGATTTCATTACATTTATCAAGATGATGCAAGTATGCACGTGAATAGTTTTTACACGTATGACAATCACACTCAGGATCCAGTGGGCCCGTGTCTGTTTTATGTACTGCATTACGGATTTTAACAATGCCACCCGTTACAAATAAGTGACCATTACGGGCATTACGTGTAGGCATTACACAGTCAAACATATCGATACCACGGCGAACCGCTTCAACTAAGTCTTCTGGTTTACCAACCCCCATTAAGTAACGAGGCTTGTCTTCCGGCATTTTGTAAGCACAGTGATCAAGGATATTGATCATCTCGTTTTTCGGCTCACCCACCGATAAACCACCTAATGCATAACCATCAAAGCCAATTTCTTCTAGGCCTTTTTGTGATTGTGCACGAAGCTCAGGGTACATGCCACCTTGGATAATACCAAATAGCGCTGCAGGGTTATCGCCATGACCTTCTTTTGAGCGTTTAGCCCAACGAAGTGATAACTCCATAGAATCTTTTGCTTCTTTTTCAGTCGCTGGGTATGGCGTACATTCGTCAAAAATCATCACGATGTCAGAGCCTAAATCGCGCTGAACTTGCATCGCTTTTTCTGGTGAAAGCATGATCTTTTCACCATTAACTGGTGAGCTGAACATCACGCCTTCTTCAGTGATTTTACGCATTGCGCCTAAGCTGAATACTTGGAAACCGCCTGAGTCAGTAAGAATTGGGCGATCCCAATTCATAAAGTCGTGTAAGTCACCGTGTTGCTTAATGATTTCTGTACCAGGGCGCAGCATTAAGTGAAAAGTATTACCTAGGCAAATTTGCGCGCCAGTATCTTTCACTTCGTCCGGCGTCATACCTTTAACGGTGCCGTATGTGCCTACAGGCATAAATGCTGGCGTTTCTACAACACCACGTTCAAAAATCAAGCGGCCACGGCGCGCTTTACCGTCAGTGCGGTCTAATTCAAATTTCATATTATCCTCAGTGTCGGAAAAACAGTCCAACAAGCTATAATTTAACCGCTCGATTCTACCCTGTTTGCAGCTTTATTACTATTAATTGGGCTAAATTCGAAAATAAAAAGCCCAGTTAAAAAACTGGGCTTTTTAAAATCTAAACTGTCGTTATTTTCGTGTTAAGAACATGGCATCGCCATAACTAAAGAAACGATATTTTTGCTCTATTGCGGTATGGTAGGCACCCATGATGTTTTCTTGGCCAGCAAACGCACTGACTAACATGATCAAGGTTGATTCTGGTAAGTGGAAATTTGTCACCATAGCATCAACCACGTTGAACTGATAACCCGGGTAGATGAAGATATCGGTATCACCAAAGTAGGTATCAAGTTTGCCGCCGTGCACTTTAGCAGCAGATTCTAACGAGCGAACTGAGGTAGTCCCTACGGCTATTACGCGACCACCTTTTGCTTTCGTTTCGGCTACCGCTTTAACCACATCATCAGGTACTTCGATGTACTCTGAGTGCATGACATGCTCATCAACTGAGTCAACACGCACAGGCTGAAATGTCCCCGCACCTACATGCAAAGTCACAAACGCCATGTTTATACCTTTGTCTTTTAATGCCATCATTAACTTGTCATCAAAGTGCAGGCCTGCCGTTGGCGCTGCAACAGCACCTGGTTTTTCACCATAAACAGTTTGGTAGCGCTCGCGGTCTGCTTCGTTATCAGGACGGTCAATGTAAGGTGGCAAAGGCATGTGACCAATGTCATTTAAGATATCTAATACATTTTCGTCTTTGGCAAATTCAAGCTCAAAAAGCTCGCCATGACGTGCAACCATGATAGCTTCGGCTTTACCTTCAAGAATAATTTTTGAGCCAGGTTTTGGTGATTTACTTGCTCGAACATGGGCAAGTACCCGATGTTCGTCAAGCACACGCTCAACTAATACTTCAAGTTTGCCACCCGACTCTTTTTGCCCGAACATACGTGCAGGAATTACTTTAGTATTGTTGAAAACGAGTAAATCATTTTCATTAACAAGTGATAAAATATCACTAAACACTTTATGTTCCACTTTCCCTGATGGGCCATCAAGGGTCAGCAAACGGCTGCTAGTTCGATCTGCTTTAGGAAAACGAGCAATTAATTCATCTGGAAGGTCAAAGCTAAAATCAGCTACGCGCATGGAGCATATCTCTCATTAATAAAAACGCGCCAAGTTTACTCTGATACGCCCACTACCTCAAGCAAAGGCCAAATAACCGCTTTTAGGTAAAGTTTGCTTGTAGATTAGGCAAAATGTCATTATTCTAGCTTATTCACTAAACATGGGTTCGTTAAGAGGTAGTAGCGCCATGGCAAAGCAGTTAAAACTGCTAATTTTGAACGCTAGCGTTGCAGAACGTGAGACGGTAAAGTCTACGCTCAATAAACTAAATGTATTTCAGTTTATCGAAGCAAGCGACTCTCAGGACGCGTTAAAAATACTCAAAAGTCACCCGGTGGACATTATTATTACTGGCCTTGAGGTTGGTAAAATTGATGGCTGGCGCTTTTCACGTATGATCCGCTCTGGATTGTTAAAAACACCTAAAAACACGCCTATCTTATTAACACCTCCTATATACTGCGAACGCATTGCCGAAACCACTGCGCGAAGCTACGGTATTGATGCCGTATTGCCATTCGAACGCCAAGATATGTTACCGCAAGTACTTGCCAATGTACTTTCAACCCATTTAGAAAAAAGTAGTCGCCTAAATTTACTGCTACTCGAAACAGACAGCCGCAAAGCACAAGATATAAGCAAACAACTAAAACTTAGCTTTGCGGTAACGCATACCACCTCAACTAAAGCGACGCTTGCAACATACTTACAGCATAAGTTTGCGATTGTTTTGATTGATGCCACTGAGTCACATTCTGATACTGCAGCTGGACTCATCAGCGAAATTTTGCAACATAATCCAAAACAAGCAATCGTAACCATTATTGATAATAATGATGCTGACTACGCTGAACAGTTATTATTATCGGGTGTGACTGACTTTATCCGTGCACCTTATGATCAATCACTGTTAAGTAAGGTGTGCGATCATGCTGCCCGACGCGAAGATTTTATGGTTAGCTATGCTGAGTTTGCGCAAAAGGTCGAACAGCTAAGCCAAAGCCAAAGTCGCTACAAAGAACTGTTTTCAGCGCACCAACGAATTTTATTGCACCTTAATACGGTTGTTCTTGAATTTGATCAGCACGGAAATATTCGCTTCATTAATCCTGCTTGGGAAAGTCTTACTGGTTATGGCATAAAATCAAGCTTATCAAAGTCACTCACAGATTTCTGTCTTCCAGAGTGTCAAACCAAGTTACAAAATACAATTCAAAGTATTTTGCATGGTGGCGAGCAACAACAACAAGTTGAAATACAACTTAAACACAAAAATGGCAATGCAATTTGGGTCGAGTGCCGCTTACAACTGATTAAAAATAGTCAAAACTCGGCTACGATCACTGCAACCATTGATAATATTCATGAACGAAAACAAGCTGAACTTCAGCTTCGCCATTTAGCTTTACACGATACACTCACAGAGCTGCACAATCGTTATTACTTTGACCAACAATTACAGCGTATTTGCCAAGAGAAATACACTAATGACGATATTGAGCACGCACTTATTTATATCGATTTAGACCACTTTAAGATTATTAACGACAGTAAAGGCCATCAACAAGGCGATATTGTCTTAAAAGAGGTTGCCCAGCTATTTACCGCTAACATAAGCGAAGAGCATTTGATTTGTCGTATTGGCGGTGATGAATTTGCTGTTATCTTAAAAAATACCAACTTACTTGATGCACACTTAGTTGCTGAGAGCATTTGCGTTGCTATTGAAAAACACCAATTTCACTCTGAAGGGCAAATATACTCAATTAGCTGCTCTATTGGTTTGACACAAATTACAGCACAGAATAATGATCCCAGCGAATGCTTAAAACAAGCAGATATCGCGCTTTATGTGGCAAAAAGTTTGGGCCGAAACTTAGTTCATTGTTATTCCAAAGAAGACAGTAACCACAATAGCCTACAAGTTGGTTTAGAGTGGGGACATAGTATTCGTCAGGCTCTTCAGCAAAATGCCATCGAGCTTCATTATCAGCCAATCTGGGATTTTAAACGTAATCATGTTGCTTACTTTGAAACATTACTGCGCTTGAAATTAAATGATGAGCTAATTTACCCGAACCAGTTTATCCCTGCATTAGAGTTATTAAATGACACATTTTTGATGGACCAATGTGTTATTCGAAATGCTATTCAAAGTGTTGCAAAGCATCCAGAGCTTAATCAAATTGCTATCAATTTATCGGCGCAATCATTCTTAGATGAGCGTTTGCTTCCGCATATTGAATCAAGCTTAGAAGAGTATGAAGTGGCACCGAGCCGCATAATTTTTGAAATAACTGAGTCGGCAAGCATCAAAAACCTGACAGCAACCCGTGCGATGATAGAGCGTTTAAACGGCTTGGGCTGTCACTTTTCGATTGATGATTTTGGCACTGGATTTAGCACGTTCAATTATCTAAAACAATTACCAGCACAACATGTGAAGATCGATGGTTCATTCGTTCGCGACATGCTAAATGATCCTATCGATCTTGCTTTAGTTAAAGCCATTAACGATATTAGTCGTTCGCTTGATAAGCGTTCTGTTGCTGAGTATGTTGAAAATAAAGAAATATTTTTAGCATTAAAAGAAATTGGAATTGATTACGGACAAGGCTTCTTTATCGCCCGCCCAGTACCGGTTGAAAAAATTTCTGCTGAACTAAAAAAAATATCTGAAAATAATTTATTTAACTAACAATTAGCTAGCATTATAAAGTGAAAAAAAACGGCATTTTTGCTACTTTTTACCTATTTTTAGTACTTCCAAAGTCACGATACTCATCTATACTTAAATCCACAGCAGGAACTAATGTCGTATTTTTATAGTGATTACTTAAAAAATACATGACATTACCAATTACATTATACATACTGAAAATAACTTAATATTAATAAGTTCATGTATTAACGGTATAAAGGAGAAAAGTGATGACACAACTAATCGTTTTGTTGCTGTTCGTAAATTTAGGGATAGCGTATCAATGTTACCGTAATGCAACCTTCAAGGGGTATCCGGTAAAGATATTTACAGGCTTAGGTCTCGTGCCGTATTTTAATTTAGTCGTATGGGTTTACTTATTGTTTTTACCCGACTTGAAACCTTTTTCAATGAATGAAAAGCAGCCTCTCTAGGCTGCTTTTTAGTTGGGGAGCTAGCCAAGCTAAAAATTATAGCTTGATGCCTTTTCAAGCAGTTGTGTGGCTTTTATATCACCTTGCACACACTTTTTAATATCTGACTTTTTAAACACTTTAACCTGTTCACTTTTATCTTCGCTAATACCACGAATGACAAAACTAACATGCTCATCGTTTGGTAAGTTTCTTAAGCCACTACCATAATCACATAAGGTAAGCGATAAGCTGTTATTTACCTTTTGTACAAGCTCAGCTAATTGTTGCTGCTGCTCTTTCACCCGTGCTTGTTTTTTTTCTGCTAACTCTTTACGCATTACTTGCTGTTTTTGCGATAATTTTTGCTGCTGCTTTTCAAGTTCTTTGATTGCTGTTTGTAGCTCTTTTTTACGTTGTTCGAGCTCTTGATCTTTGGCGTCTTTGTCGTGACGACGGTCAAACTCCAAATCACGTTTTTCACGTTCAAGATCACGAATTTCACGGCTTATATCTCGCTCTTGTTCAGCAACATCACGCACTCGCTCAGCACTTTCACGCATCACTTCCATTGCTTGCTGGTAGGCTTCTTGCGTTTTCACAACCACGGCATCGCTTATTACTTGCACATGATCACCTAACACCTCAATTTCAGCCAGTTCTTCAAAGTCGATATCTGGCAATGGTGGAAGAGGCGCGTCAGGTACAGACGCAAACACCGAAGACCACCGTGAACTGCCTCGTACATCAAAGCTAAATACCACGCCTTGGTGTTGTAGATAGCTTGAAGATACATTTCTTACCTTGTTATCGGTATCTTGTTTTAAAGCTGCGGTGAGGATTTTTTCCATGATCCCGACTTCTCGCTGAATTTTATCTAGTTCATCGTTTGCTTGTGCTTGCACGCTTACGGCTGAGCAAAGCAATAAGGCAGCTGAGGTTAATGTGTATTTTGACATCTTAATACTCCAAGTTGTTGGCAACGGTTGGCATAGATCGGCCGTCCACTTGCTCTGCTAAATCATTTAACTGCATACGTAAGTACGCTTGGTCTTGAGCGCGCTGCGTTTTGATATAGGCAAGCACGCTAGCAATATCTTCTTGACGCTCTACTCGCCCAGTTTTAATCACTTCTTTAGCCAGCTGGTACATCTGCTGCTGTTGCACTTCATTTTGTGCTGTAAGAATGTTTTGCAGCTGATCAATTTGCTTTTGTTGTGACTCTAATAAGTTGGTTTGATTAGCGACTTGCTCAAGTAATTGCTGGTTTTGTTGCTGCGGATTACTAACAAAAAGCCACGCACAAAACGCAATTGATGCCGCCATTGCCCACATACCAGAGCCAAAAAATACGTTAGCTTTTTGCACTTTCGGCATACTTGATTCTCTGTCCCAGTTTGGTACTGGCACCGTTTCATAGTCTTTACTTTGTTGTTGCCACTGCATCGCATTGTTCATCATTAATGCATACTCAGCATTAGCTTGCAGCAAGGCTATTTGCTCATCAGTTAAGCTCTCACCTTCTAACCATGCGGTAAATAATGAATCTAAATTAGCCATCTACGGCCTCCAAATGCACTTTTAATTTGCCAAGCGCACTGTATAGTCTTGATTTAGCTGTATTGGTCGAAATGCCTAATTGCTCAGCTATCTCTTCAAATGTACAGTGCTGAAAAAACTTTAACTCCACCACTAAACGCTGCTCCCAGGGTAAATTATTCATCATTTCTTTTAGTTCATGATGCTGCTCGGATTGCAGTTGATTCGTTTCTAACTCGCTACGCTCACAGCTTTCTTCTGGCGCAGAATCCAAACTTTGATGCAATTTACGGCGACGATAATATTCGACACTACGCCGATGCACTATTTGATAGAGCCAAGTATTAAAGCTCGATTCACCACGAAAGCTCGGTAAGCTTTTATACACAGAAATAAACACTTCTTGCATCAAATCCATTGCATCATCGGGATGGCTTAACATCCTTAGGCAATAGTTATATACCTGTGTTTCGTGCTGCTTGACTAATTTCAACCACGCCCGTTTATTGCCCTGTTGCGCTTTGGCAATTAATGTTTCAAGTGATTGAAAAAACACGCTAGCCTCGTCATCTGATCTGCCTTTAATGGTTTTGTTATTATGTTAGTCGAGGGAAGGAAAAAAATAGTTTGTTTAAATAACAAAAAACCCCAAATTTTTTATTTGGGGTTTTTTATTATTCGTTACACTGACCATCTAAGCTACATTGCCTATTAAGAAACAGCTCTAACTGCTGACTAAACAGCCTAAAGTCTCTGATCCGGCCTGTGGTTTTACGCCATACAATACCAATATCACGGTACGCATCGCTCTGGGATGGCGTAGCAACCATTTCTTTCTTGTCTAAAATGCCGGCATTAATAGCCATTTGCGGTAAGAAAGTCACACCTAGCTGGTGCTCAACCATACTTAACAAAGTATGTAAGCTTGCCGCTTCAAATGGATTAATACAACTTGAACGGTTCAAGTGGCAGGCACTTAGCGCATGGCCAGTCATACAATGCTCACGCTCTAGTAAAAACACGCTGGCATCCGGTAGTAGATTAAAATCTTCCACCCCAGCTGCATGCGTATAGTCTTTGTGATGCACCAAACTAAAGTGATCTTTTGCAAGCACTTGAGTATGGAATTTGTCAGTATCATACGGCAATGCAAGCAATGCCATATCAATTTGGCCATGCTCTAATTTATCGAGTAGCTTATCACTGGTATCTTCAACTAAGACTAACTCTAACTCAGTAAAAGTTTGTTTGCAGAAATGATATAAAGGCGCAGCAATAAAGCTGGCAATCGTTGGGATCACGCCAAGGGTGAGCGTACCGCTTAACGGTGTCAAAAAGCTTTTTGTTAGCTCTTTTAGGCTTAAGGTATCGTCTATAATTTTACGAGCTTTCTCTACGACTTCTTCACCGATAGCAGTAAACATTAAACTGCGATTTTCACGCTCAATAAGCTGACAACCTAACGTTTCTTCTAAGTTTTGAATTGCACTACTTAATGTAGATTGGCCAATAAAACAGGCGCTGGCTGCGCGGCCAAAGTGTTGATGCTGATGGACTGCTAATAAATACTGTAGCTGTTTTATACTTGGTAAGTTATTCATATTCTGTTTTTATACCAAATCGCTTAATTAAGTGATCTATTTTGAGGCAATAAAACCTCGTTAATAACAAGGCAAAAATTTCGCTATTAAGTTGCTCTTAATGAGAAATCTTTAACGCAGATAGCGACAGGTTTATCCTTCAAAATGATTAAATATTATTGCGGATTGATATTACTACCTGCAAATAAAAAGACCCCAATACCTAAGGCATTGAGATCTTTTCAAGCTAAAAGTCTGTTAGTACTTTTTTTAAACCCCGAAGGCAGTTCTCAGTACGTAGAAAATAACAATAGCAAGGGCTGCGCCAACTGGCAATGTAATTACCCAAGAAACTACAATGTTTCTTACTACACCCATGTTAAGTGCCGCAATACCACGTGCCATACCAACACCTAATACTGCACCCACAAGTGTTTGTGTAGTAGAGATAGGTAAGCCAGTACCTGATGCGATAACAACAGTAGAAGCAGCTGCAAGCTCAGCAGCAAAACCGCGGCTAGGTGTTAAGTGTGTGATACCTTCACCGATTGTTTTGATTACTTTCTTACCTAAAATAGCAAGACCAGCAACAATACCGAAACCACCCAGTGGTAAAATCCACCATGCGATAGCCGCTTTCTTAGCGATTTCACCGTTGTGCTCAACAATGTTTACAACAGCAGCTAGTGGACCAATTGCGTTAGCAACGTCGTTTGAACCATGTGCGAATGCCATACAACATGCTGTTAGTACCATCAGTACTGCGAACACTTTCTCAACGTTGTTGAATTGCATTTTTTTGTCAGCTTTAGGATCAATTTTAAGGCGTGAAATTGCGAACTTACCAATGATTGCAACAACCACTGCAATTGCGATAGAAAGCGCATAACCTTCAACAGCACCTAAGTTAATACCAATGTGCTTCAAGCCTTTCTTGATGGTTACAAGCGACATGATGAAGCCAGCTAGACCCATGTATACAGGTACGAAACGCTTAGCATTTTTAAGTGGTGCATCAGTGTCAAAAATTAGCTTTTGCGCACTCATGAAAATCAAATAAGCAATAAAACCAGAAATAGCAGGGGTAACAATCCAGCTACCTACAATGCCCATTACCTTGTTCCATTGAATTGCTTCGCTACCTACAGCAACCAATGCGAAACCAATGATGGCACCGATGATTGAGTGAGTCGTAGATACTGGCCAGCCCAAGAAAGAGGCAATTAATAACCAGCTACCAGCAGCGAATAGCGCGGCAATCATACCAAGTATCATAAGTTCTGGTATGTCCGTAAATGGCGCGGCATCTATAATCCCTTTACGAATTGTAGATGTAACCTCACCACCGGCAAGGTATGCACCAGCGAATTCAAACACCATCGCAATGATGATTGCTTGTTTAATTGTAAGTGCTTTTGAGCCTACAGATGTACCCATCGCATTGGCAACGTCATTTGCACCAATACCATAAGCCATGAAGAAACCGACTGCGGCGGCAGTTAAAACGAGTAACGTGCCGTAATTTGCAATGATATCCATTGTGTGAACCTTTAATTTTTCGAATTTGAACTGATTTTTAATTAACGAGCTAACATCAGCTCAAGACGAGAACCTACGCGCTCAGCAATATCAGCCAGCTCGCCAACCCATTCAATGATCTTGTATAAGAACATTACGTCGATTGGGTTAAGTTCATTTTCTATAGCGCGCAATTGACGGCGTATTTTGATTTGCATGTCATCCGTGTCTTGCTCAATTGCGTCCAATTCAACGAGCATCTTTTCAACTAAAGTCACTTCGCGACCTTTGAAGCCCGTTTCAAGAAGCTCATCTAGCTCGTTGATTGCTTTTGATGCTTGTTTAGTTGCATCAACACAACGAGTTACATAAGCAAGGAAATCTTCTTGAATTTCTGCAGGAATAGTCATCTCACGACCAACTACACGACCTGCAATATCTTTTGCTTTGTTAGCAATCTTGTCTTGTTGAGTAACAAGTTCAAGCAAATCGGTACGCTCAACAGGCATGAATAAGCCACGAGGTAGTTGAAGGCGGATGTTACGTTTCATTTCATCAGCTTCACGCTCTAAATTACGAATGTTTAGGCGGATTTCTTCCGCTTCTTGCCATTCTTCTTTAAACACGTGATTAAAGAAAGGGATCAACGCTTTACTTGCTTGATGTGCTTTCTTGATGTGATCTTCCATAGGCTTAATAGGTGATTTAGCAAAAACCCCTAAAAATGCATTTGTAGGCATAACTGACCCTTTATAAATTAGTATGCTTTGGCAGCTGCGAATTTTACAGCATTGTGTTCGATTGTGAACGCTTTTTCTGCCTTACATCACCAATAATAGACAAAGCGGCCAAAGGCCGCTCGGTTTAATAATGAAAAGTAGCGGTTAAAATTACAGCGACTTTTCTATATCTGCTTGAGATGTATGACGAATATCTTTACCGTTTACAAAGTAGATAATGTATTCAGCAATATTTTGGCAACGGTCGCCAATACGCTCTAATGAGCGTACTGACCACACTAAATCCATAATTTTCGGGATTGAGCGTGGATCTTCCATCATATAAGTCATGATTTGACGTGTAATTGCTTCGTATTCACGATCAACTTTGGCATCTTCTTTGTGCACTTCAAACGCACATTGCACGTCCATACGTGCAAAAGCGTCGAGTACATCATGAAGCATTTTCGATACTTGACGACCCATATTTTCAATATTCACCAAAAGATCTTGCTGATCTTTTGTGAACGAATCCAATGCTACTTTAGCAATGCGCTCAGCTTCATCACCAATACGCTCTAAATCAGCAATTGTTTTAGCGATTGCAATCACAAGGCGTAAGTCACTGGCAGCAGGCTGACGACGAGCAATAATGCGTGTGCACTCTTCGTCGATATTTACTTCCATTGCATTTACTTTATAGTCGTTTTCACGAACTTTTTGTGCAAGATCCGCATCACCATTGCTAACAGCATCCAGTGCACTGTTTAGCTGTTGCTCAACTAAGCCACCCATGTTTAATACATGGTTACGCACATTTTCAAGCTCTTCATTAAAGCGGCCCGAAATGTGTTTATTGATATTATGTTCCATTGTCTACCTCTATAAATTTCGTTTACGGTACCAAGTGACTTTATTGACTAACCGTAACGGCCTGTAATGTAGTCTTCTGTTTTCTTCTTGCTTGGTGTTGTAAATAACGTATTGGTATCTGAATACTCAATCAACTCACCCATGTACATGAACGCAGTTTGGTCTGATACACGAGCAGCTTGTTGCATGTTGTGAGTAACGATTACCACGGTAAACTTGTTCTTTAAGTCGTTAATTAGCTCTTCGATAACTAAAGTAGAAATTGGATCAAGTGCCGATGTTGGCTCATCCAGAAGCAATACTTCAGGCTCGATAGCAATTGAGCGAGCAATAACAAGACGCTGTTGCTGACCACCCGATAGGCCAAATGCACTATCGTGTAAACGGTCTTTAACCTCATCCCATAACGCTGCGCCACGTAAAGATTGTTCAACCACTTCGTCTAGTTTACGCTTTTCTTTAATACCTTGTAAGCGTAGGCCATAAACGACATTTTCGTAGATTGATTTTGGAAATGGATTAGGACGCTGAAACACCATCCCAACATTTCTTCGTAATGCTGCAACATCTACGCTCTTATCATAGATGTTGTGACCATGAAGTAAGATCTCACCATCGATACGACAGCTATCAACTAGGTCATTCATACGGTTGATACAACGTAAAAGTGTTGATTTACCACAACCAGATGGACCGATAAACGCCGTTACCTGTCCTTTCGGGATGTTCATATTTACGCCGCTAAGCGCTTGTTTATCACCGTAGTATAGATCTAAGTTTTTAATCTCTAACGCTGTTTGTTCTGCTGTTAGATTTTCTAAATCTAGCTTTGCCGCGCTTTTCGCTTGGTTTACTTGTGGTGCAACTGTAATCATCTCTGTCTACCTATAAAAATTCTGTATTAATGCTCAAGAGCTCTAAACTTTTCGCGTAAGTGGTTACGAATACCAATCGCGGTGATATTCAGGGCGATAATTACTGATACCAGTAAGAATGCCGTGGCATATACCAGCGGACGCGCCGCTTCTACGTTAGGGCTTTGGAAACCAACATCATAAATGTGGAAACCTAAGTGCATAAATTTTCTATCTAAATGTACGTATGGGAAGTTACCGTCAAGTGGCAGTGTTGGTGCCATCTTAACAACACCAACAAGCATTAGTGGTGCTACTTCACCGGCTGCACGCGCAACCGCTAAGATTAAACCAGTCATAATCGCAGGGCTTGCCATCGGAATGATGATGCGCCATAGCGTTTCTGCTTTTGTTGCACCAAGCGCCAGTGAACCATGACGAACAGTACTTGGAATACGTGACAAACCTTCTTCCGTTGAAACAATTACAACCGGTAAGGTTAAAATTGCCAAGGTTAATGCTGACCAAATCACACCAGGTGTACCAAATACTGGGCTTGGCGACGACTCTGGGTAGAACAATTGGTCGATACTGCCACCTAGCATATATACAAAGAAGCCTAGACCAAATACACCGTATACAATTGAAGGTACACCCGCAAGGTTGATTACCGCGATACGGATCATCTTCGTAATCGCATTTTTCGCTGCGTATTCATGTAAGTAAATCGCTGCAACAACACCAAATGGAGTCACAATCACTGCCATCAGTAATACCATGAATACAGTACCAAAAATTGCAGGGAATACACCCCCTTCAGTATTTGCTTCACGCGGGTCATCCGCTACAAACTTACCTAGCTGTACAAAGTAATGACCAAGCTTTGCAAAGAAGCCCATGTCATTTGGGAACCATACATCAAGAACTTGATACAGAGGTAAAGTAACCACTTCACCACGCATGTCTTTAACCGTTACTTGGTCACGCTTTGCTTCTTTACGAAGTGCAAATAACTGTTTTTCTAGCACGGCATATTCAGCACGTAGCTCAGCGCGTGTTTGTGCTAGCTCAGCAACACGCTCATCCGTCAACTCGTTATCAAGCTGATACGCTTTTTCTTTTAAGCGCAAGCGCTCAAGTTCATAGTTGATATGACCAATATCACCATTTTGTAAATCGAGTGCTTGGTCGTTTAGGTCAACAGCACGGTCAACAAGATCATAAAGTACCTCGATTTTGTTATCTGTAATAACTTCACCGTCTTTAATAACCTGCTCAACATAACCATAAAAGTTACCGTTTTTGCTACGCTCGAATACCGCAAGTTCAGCGGGTGCAGTACGCGATGTGATGTCTGTCTCTAATACCCAACGGAAATCGAGATCTACGTACTCACGGTTACCTGTTTTGATTAGTAAGCGCTCTAGCTGCTCTTTGTCGTAATGAGATAAATCAACGCCCGTCGCCTCAATACGTGATTTTGCAACTAGTTCACGGTCATAAACTTCACCGATCACTGTTTGTTTAGCAACTGAGCCCTGCAGCTCAAGTTGCACTACTTCTGATGGCCAGAAAAAGCTTAAACCTTTCCAAGCGATCATGGCTAATAAGCCAAGAACCGAGATTAAACTGATGCTTACCGCACCGCCGGTCATCCAAATCCAAGGAGAACCAGACTTAAACCACTGCTTTACCATGTCGTGTCTCTCCACCTACATTGAACTGTATTTTTCACGCAGTTGCTGACGAACAAACTCAGCCACTGTGTTGAAAACGAATGTGAATATGAATAGTACAAATGCTGCTAAGAATAGAATGCGATAATGCGAGCTGCCTACCTCAGACTCTGGCATTTCTACCGCGATATTCGCTGCAAGCGTTCTCATACCCTGGAAGATACTCCAGTCCATAATAGGTGTATTACCTGTTGCCATTAGTACAATCATTGTTTCACCCACAGCACGGCCTAGACCCATCATCACAGCTGAGAAGATACCCGGGCTTGCTGTTAGTAATACTACACGCACCAATGTTTGCCACTGCGTAGCACCGAGTGCTAATGAACCATTTGATAAGTGCTTAGGAACACTAAATACCGCATCTTCCGCAATTGAGAAGATAGTTGGAATAACTGCAAAGCCCATTGCAATACCAACAACTAACGAGTTACGTTGGTCGAATGTCATTCCTAATTCATTAGTTAGGTACTGACGAACGTTACCATCGAACATCCAAAGCTCAATTGAGTTACTCATCGCAAATGATAACCAACCAATAAAGATAACCACCGGAATAAGTAAGATTGAATGCGAACCTTCAGGAACACGGTGACGAATTGACGCCGGTAGTTTGTTCCAGCCAAATGCGGTTAATAGAATACCTATTGGCAGCAACACCAGTAATCCGACGATGGCTGGTAAATGCTCTTCAATCAGTGGCGCTAACCAAAGACCAGCCAAGAAACCTAGGATTACCGTTGGTAATGCTTCCATGATTTCTACCGTCGGCTTAACCACTTTACGTAGTTCACTCGACATAAAGTAAGCTGTGTAAATAGCCGCAGAAAGTGCAATCGGTACTGCAAATAACATCGCATACATAGCAGCTTTAATCGTACCGAATGAAATTGGTACTAGTGAGAATTTAGATTCAAAGTCATCACTCGCAGACGTTGACTGCCAGATATAAGCCGGCTCTGGGTAGCCCTCGTACCATACTTCTTGCCATAACGCAGACCAGGTTACTTCAGGGTGCTCGTTATGAATTTCGATTACTTTTAATGCATCATCAGCAAGAATAAGTGCCGCATTAGAACGTGGTGCAATTGCAAAATTTTGAATTGGACCTTCGCTTACTTTGCCTTGCCATAGTTTTGCTTCACTGGTTGTGTAATAAATACCTAGCTCACCATTTGCACCCGCGGTAAAGAAAGTTCGACGATAAAACTCTGTGAAGATATTTAATTTAGATTGTTTAGTCGTTTCGAATGCACGGATTTTTTGAAACTCGCGACCATCTTCCGTGTTTACTTCGAACCACTGCGATACTTCGCCGTTATCGTTAGCAAGCATTAGTGAGTTAGCACCGGCTAACAGCTGCGTTGAAACAAGATTAGCGTTTTCTTCGTTTGCTGCAAGCAATTGAATTAGCTCAACCTCAGAAGGATAACGCGTATCGTAAACATAAATCTGATTTGCAGAACGAATAAAAGTACGCGTTGTGTCAGGTGAGATTAATAGCTCATCAACGCGGCCTTCAATATCAAGCTCAGTGCGCTCAACAACCCATTCAACTTCGCCGGTGAACATATTTTCTTCACCCACAAAGCTACTAAATAAAACACGCTTATCAGCGGTTAAAGCAACAACGGCTGTTTTATCTTCGTAGTGGCTAAATGCGAACTTAGTAATCGCCGCACCTTGATCGTCTACTTCAAGCGCCAAATCACCTAACGGATAATCTAAGCGAGGGGTTAGCTTGCGTTCATTATTAGGGAAAGTAACTAAAAACTTTGGTGACACGATAACCACAGAGCCATTTTCTAGGCCATAGCCATATTGGTTCTGAAATGGTGCAGAGCGTGCAAAGCTGCTCACGTCACTTGGTAATTCAGTATTAAGAGTGGTGATCTTTTTACCAAACTGCGCTTTCTCGACATTATAAAAGTCGACATTGCCTTTTTCACCTAGTAAAAAAGCCACTTCAGTTTGCTCTTCAATACCTAGACCAACAATTTCTGAGGCATTATCTAGTTTTACACTGTTACGTGTTTCAACTTTTGCTGACTCAAAAATAGGTTGAACAACATATAGAAGGTAAAAGAATATCAGTAGCAGTGCGATAAGCACCATTACACCGCCTGCGGAAATACCCCACTCGGCAAACCGGTCTTTAAATAGACGGCTTCTATCCGTATGAAAGGTCGGTTTATTCGGATTGGAAGTCATCAAAACACCCTTAAATCTTAACGTTGCGCGGATTATATTTCACGAAGATGACAGTAATGTTACAACCGTCATATTTCAGTGTAATAAACTGCATGCTTGGGTGTTGTTTTTAGCCTGTAAATATAAGCGAAATGAATATTGTTTTAGAGTTATGAGTCACTAACATACAATGGGCTAACGATTTGTTATAACTAATTTTTTATTACTATATGGAAAATATTGGACAAACAATAAATCTGCAACAATACTGAATAAGTGTTATTTTTCCCAAAATAAAAATTATCATCAACCAACGCCTCCTCTTTTCATTGCATTTTACAGAGGCTTTTTTAAGAGACTTAAGTATGAAGCAGTTAGTAATTACTATTTTAGGGCCAGATAAGCCTGGCCTAGTTGAAGATCTATCAGCAACAATTTTAAACCATAATGGCAATTGGTTAGGGAGTAACTTAAGCCACCTAGCCGGTCATTTTGCGGGCATTATAGAAGCTGCTGTTCCTGAAGAACACTTACAAGAATTGCAAGATGCTCTACATAGCCTTCCTCATCTAGAGGTGAGAATTGAGCGTGGTTCAGAAACACTCGAAGAGGTTAAATCTGAACAAATTAACTTTGTGATCACCGGTAATGATAGACCCGGCATTGTCCAAGAGCTTGCCAGTGTTATTCGTCACAAAGGAGCAAATATCACTCACCTTAATTCAAAACAACAAAGTGCACCTAACTGGGGAGTACCTATATTCAGTGCCGTTGCAACCGTTGCCCTGCCCGTTGGTATGAGCAAAGACGAAGTGATCAGTGCGCTTGAATCTATTACCACAGACTTAATTGTTGATATTGAGGACGCATAACAAGCAAGTATTTAAGCTTAAACTATGCTTTAAATTAACGACATACATGTCACATAACTGACATGTATGTCATAAAAGTGATAAATACGTCATATAAACGTCATCTGCATCCTCTATATTCTAACTAGCTATAAACGTTGGAAAACCAGATGAACGCATCACATTCTTCTTCTCAAGCCGTTAATTACTTTGCCAAAGAGCTAAGTTGGCTGTCTTTTAATGAACGCGTGCTGCAAGAAGCTAAAGATAAATCTAACCCGATTATTGAGCGCATGCGCTTTTTAGGTATTTACTCAAACAACATGGATGAGTTTTTCCGTGTCCGTGTTGCCGATGTTAAACGCCGAATATTACTTAATAAAATTCCTGATGCGAACTTTGAAGAAGACGAAATACTACTTCATCAGATCCAAAGTAAGGTGCTGCAGCTTGGTAAAAAGTTTAACCAAATTCATAAAGACATTTTAAATGACTTAAACGAGCACAATATTCACGTTGAGTTACCTGAGGAGCTATCTGAATTTCACTTGAGTTGGCTGAAAAAATTCTTCCACGACAATGTGCTGCAACACATATTGCCGATTTTACTCTCTGAAAAGAAAGACTACTCAGATCAAATCAACGACACCATGACCTATTTGTTTGTCGAGATGACCAACCAAAAAAGTCATTATGCCATGATGGAAGTACCAACCGACCGCGTATCTCGTTTTGTTATTTTACCACCAGAGAAAACGCGCCGTCACAAAACCATTGTGATGCTTGATGACATTATCGCCTACTTTATTCGCGATGTGTTTAGCAGCTTTTTTAGCTTTGATGATATTCAATGTTATGCCATCAAATTGACCCGTGATGCCGAATACAACTTAGATGACGAGCTTGAAGAAGGCTTGCTCGATAAAATGTCAAAAGGTCTAAAACAACGTATTTCTGCAGAGCCTGTGCGCCTTGTTTATGACGAGAGCATGCCTGCTGAAATGCTTAAAGTGATGAAAAAGCGCCTTAATATAAGCCAACATGATGCGCTGATCCCAGGTGGTCGTTACCGTAATTTCCGCGATTTTATTGCTTTTCCGAATGTTGGCCGTCAGTACTTAGAAAACAAACCACTGCCTGCATTACAAAGCACTGCTTTTAATAATCACTCAAGTGTGTTTGATGCCATTTCAGAGCAAGATATTTTACTGTATTACCCCTACCACACCTTTAACCACTTACTTGAGTTTGTACGCCAAGCGGCGTTTGACCCAGATGTAACCCAAATTAAGGTCAATATTTATCGCGTTGCGAGTCAGTCTCGCTTGGTTTCTACGCTTATTAATGCCGCCAAAAATGGCAAACACGTAACTGTAATGGTTGAGCTGAAAGCGCGCTTTGATGAACAAAACAATATTGAATGGGCAAAAACCCTGAGTAATGCGGGTGTTAAAGTTATTTTTGGTATTCCTGCACTAAAAGTGCACAGCAAACTATGCGTTATTCACCGTAAAGAAAAAAACAACATAGTGAAGTACGCCCATATTGGCACGGGTAACTTCCATGAAAAAACCGCCAAAATCTACACTGACTTTAGTTTATTTACTAGGCATGAAGGTATTAGTGAAGAGTGCGATAGTGTGTTTAAGTTTATCGAAAGCAGCTATAAGCCATTTCAATTTGATCACTTAATGATTTCACCAGTCAACGCAAGACAAACTATTACCTCCTTGATAGATAATGAGATTACCAACGTAGAATACGGAAAAGCTGGTCGAATTACGCTAAAAATAAATAATCTTGTTGATAAAGAGCTGGTTGACCATCTCTATTTTGCAGCAAGACGCGGTGTAAAAATTCGTATTATTGTGCGTGGCATGTGTTCGTTAGTGCCCTCTGTCGTTAACGATAATATTCGTATTATTAGTATTGTTGACCGCTTTTTAGAGCACCCTCGGGTTATGGTGTTTCACAATAATGGTGACGAAAAAGTGTATATTTCATCAGCAGACTGGATGACCCGGAATCTAGATCACCGTGTAGAAGTAGCTACACCCATTTATGATGAAAAATTAAAGCAGCTCATAATTGATATTCTTGAGCTACAGTTTAAAGATAGAACAAAAG